>OMUP01000094.1 GCA_900314255.1 uncultured Lachnospiraceae bacterium
ATCCGTCATTTTCTTCTTTTCAGATTCTGCCGCAGAATGAGCAGTTTCAATCAAAAAAGAACCGCTGCCTCTGGAATGGCAGCGGTTCTGGTGTTCAGCAAAAATTTCCATTTGTCACAGGTGCCGGAGTCCGGCTTATCAGGACTGTCTGTTTTTGGCAGTCTTTTTGATCTGTCTGCCCTGTCCCATGGCGCGCACGCGCGGCAGAAGCACCTGGTATACAGCCTTCAGCAGGATGAAATACACGATGGTATCGACCGGGAGCTGGATCAGATTGGAAACAATCCGCGCCGGCAGGATCACCGAAAAGGCCTTTCCGTACAGCATGTTCAGCCAGAGCGTGTTCAGGCCGACATTGACGATGGCCTTGACCAGAAGCTGGGCAAAGAAAAAGCGCACGATGGTCAGCTTCTTCTTGTAGAGGATCAGGCCGTAGATGACGGGCGCCACGGCGGCGCTGAGCGTAAAGCCCGGGAAAAAGGCTCCGTCCGGTTTGATCATGTACTTCAGCGTGTTCATCAGTGCGCCGAAAACGCCGCCAACGGTCGGTCCGAAAAACGCGTCCACGATGATGTTCGGAATGGCGCTGAATCCGATTTTAATCGTCGGCCCCACGGAAATGCTGGCAAATGTCCCGAGGACAATGGACAGCGCGCCCATCATGCCGCAGAAGACAATGACGGACAGCTTTTTGAATTCCTCTGCCGATTCTCTGAAACTGCCGATGATGCTTTTAAACCACATAAAAAACACCTCCTCTGCAGTATCTCGTACCACATAAAGAGGTGTAATGCCCTGTATGCAGCAGCGGGATGCGGATTCGACACGGCGAATCGTTACGTGCAGGGCTTTAAGCCGCTCTGCATATAAGATCCTTCGTTCTGCCGGCAACTCTCCGTCCGTCAGACACTTGACCCGTCGAAACCTACTCTGCTAATCTCAAACTGCGCAGTCGTCATTGACTGCTGCGAATACTACAGTATCGCATGACCGGTGAAATTGCAAGAACCTGTCCGGCCTTACGAAAAACATTTTCGCTTTGTGTGCTCAAGTGTCTTTCGCGCCGGCTTTCTCCCGCATACACCTCATCAATTTCAACACTCTCGCCGCGTTGCGCCGCAGAGCCTCCCGGCTCACTTCTCCCTGCGCAAGTCCCTTTAACAGTTTCCGGAAGTCTCCGGATGATCCCGGCATGAACAGATCATTTCCGGCCGCTGCCACTTTTGCCGGGTCCGGCGCCGGATACTTTGCGCCGCGCCTCTTCATCCCGGACACGATCCAGTCGGTCATCACGGCACCGTCAAATCCGAACTCACCGCGGAGAATCTCTTCCAGAAGAACCTGCGACTGCGACGTGTGCACGCCATTTATCAGATTGTAGGATGTCATCACAGCCGCCGGGTGCGACTGGCCAAGACAGATTTCAAAGCTCCGCAGATAGATCTCCCGCAGTGCCCGTGCGCTCACGTGGCTGTTGCTGGTGAAGCGCCCGGTCTCCTGGTTGTTCGCCGCGAAGTGCTTGATCACGGCACCGCACCCGCCGGCTTCGCTCACTCCGCGCACAAGGGCCGCTGCGATTTCTCCTGAAAGAAGCGGATCTTCGGAAAAGTACTCATAATTGCGGCCGCACAGGACACTCCGCTGAATATTGAGCGCCGGCGCCAGCCACAAATTCACCCCGAAGCGCCGCATTTCATCCGCGGTCATTTCCCCGAGCTGCTGCGCAAGACCGGTGTCGAAGCTTTGCGCAATGGCCGTTCCGATCGGAAGTGCCGTGCAGTACTGATGGCGGATTGTCACGTTTCGAGGCATTTTCCCGGCCGTCAGGCGCCGGAGGATTTTCTGCAGAAAGCCCGGCAGCAGCCATGTCGCCGAATCCGGCAGAACGTCTGACACGGCGCGGGCCGTGCCGTCAGCGTCCCGGTACCAGTCCATGGCAAGCCGCAGGCCAGCCGGTCCGTCCGCCATGACAAGCCCCGGAAGATTTTTGTTATCAAACAAATCCGTCGTCTCACCGGCGGCTCCCGCCACCTTCCGGGAAGCAGTTCCGATCACCGACAGCAGGCCGCCCTTTTCGCTGAAACGTCCCATATTCAGATGCGCAAGCTGCGTGTCGGAAAGCCGCTGCACGCAGGCGTCAATCTGTGCATCTGTGCTGTCCGGTTTATCTTCAGCAATGACCGGCAGCGCCAGTGCGTGCGGATTTGGCGCCAGCTCCCGGAAGCACGCTGCCTTTTGCTCTTTAACTGCATCCTGTACACGCAGACGTCTTTCCGGCCGGAAATCTTTAAATCCAGGATCTCCCGTCTGCGCCGTCACCTTCCTGACAATCACCGTCTCCGGCAGAATCAGTGCCGCCGCCTGCACCGTTCTCCGGCTGTCCGTGCCGATCCGCAGAACATAGCGTCCCTTCTCAAGGATATATGCAGACTGCTTTTCATCAAACGAGGCAAGACGGGAAAGTGCAAATGTCAGCTCCACCTCCTGCTCACCCGAAGGCGCCAGCTCGTCTGTCTTGGCAAATGCCGCCAGAACCTGAAACGGCTGGTCCAGCCTGTCTTCCGGGAAGGACAGATACGCCTGCACCACTTCCCGCCCGGAAAAGCTGCCCGTGTTTCTGACACGAACCCGGGCTCTGACCCTCTGAAGAGGATCTTCATGACCACCGCCAGTGAGCTCCACCGCTTCCGGCATCACTTCAAAATCCGTCCAGCCAAGTCCGAAACCAAACGGAAAAAGCGGGTGGACGTCCATTGTGTCAAAATACCGGTAGCCGACGTAAATTCCCTCGCGGTAATACGTATCATCCGGATCGCCGAATGTTCCCAGAGCCGGAAGATTCACTGTCTGGCACCATGTGGCCGTGAGCTTCCCGGACGGGTATGATTTGCCCAGCAGAAGATCCGCAAGAATTCTTCCTGCCTGCGCGCCCGGCTGGGAAAGCAGCAGGATATTTTTCACATCCTTCACATCCGAAAGATCAACCATCCCGCCCACATTGAGAACCAGAATGAATTTCGGATACAGGCGGTTCAGCGCCCGGATATCCCGGACTTCCGTTCTGGTGAGCAGCACATCGCCGGGGAGGGCCCGGCGGTCCGAGCCCTCTCCGCTGACTCTGGCAAGCACATATACGGCTGTGTCACACTTTCCGTCTGCACCCGGTCCCGTCAGCGGTATGTTATATTCCGGCTCCGGCATGACCGCCCCCATGCCGTATACCGTCGGAATCTGCCCCGCCGCAAGCGCTTCGCGGATGATTTTCCTGCGGAACTTTTTCTCTTCCTGCGCTCTGACTGCATCATATGCGCGAAGCCATCCGTCTGTCGTCACCTGAAAGCCGGCCTCTTTCAGCCCTTCTTCAGCGGAAATTCTTCTGCGCGAATTCACTTCTCCGGATCCGGTCCCGCCGTACACCGTGTGGCGCGCTCCGCTGCCAAACAGCGCAATCTGTCCCGGCGCCTCAAGCGGAAAACCTCCGTCCCGTTTCAGCAAAAGCGTCCCGCCGGGTGCCAGACGCCGGACCAGAGCGCTGTGCTTTTCCTCATAATTCGTTCTCGTATCATTCATATCAGTATATTTGTCTGTTTTCTCAGACTTGTCAACCGCATTGCATGTGCCAACTGTCAAGGTGGATCAGGATATTTTACCCTGCTGTACCTGCCCGTACAAAATGGTTGCAACTCCTGCCTTCTTCCTGTAGAATTAGCAGAACAAGGGGCATTAGCGCAGCTGGGAGCGCGTCTCCATGGCATGGAGGAGGTCACGGGTT
>OMUP01000089.1 GCA_900314255.1 uncultured Lachnospiraceae bacterium
ACTCCGACCCCGCGTGACAGCAACTCCGACCCCGCGTGACAGCAACTCCGACCCCATGGAGGCACGTCGCCGACAAGCCGTATTCAAGGAGGATGGAAATGACTCGCAAGCAGTTCACACGCGAGGAGGACGTGGCCTACCTGCGCCGCGCCATCGAGGTCTCACGCCATGCGCGCGAGCACGGCAACACGCCCTTCGGGGCGATCCTGGTGGGGCCCCAGGGCGAGGTCCTGATCGAGCAGGAGAACATCGAGGTCACGACCGGCCATTGCACGGGCCACGCCGAGACCACCTGCATCGACCGCGCCTCGCAGGTCTACAGCAAGGCCTTCTTGGCCGACTGCTCGCTCTACACAACGGCCGAGCCCTGCGCCATGTGCTCGGGTGCCCTCTACTGGGCCGGCGTCGGTCGTGTCGTCTATGCCATGACGGAGCGCCAGCTCCTGTCCATGACCGGGGCCAACGAGCAGAACCCCACCTTCGACCTGCCCTGCCGCTACGTGTTCTCGCGCGGGCAGAAGCCGATCGAGGTCGTGGGCCCCTTCGACGATATTGCCCCCGAGGCTGCGGCCGTCCACGAGGGCTACTGGGACTAGATGCGCTGCTTGCCGTCCACGGACGTGGGCGGTGTGACATGCCCGCCCATGCGGGCAAGGGAAGGAGAGCAACATGAGCAGGAACATCACGCGCAGGGACCTTCTGGCCATTGGGACCGCCGCAGCGGGCGCGCTCGCGCTCGCGGGTTGCGGTGGGAGCGAGTCGGGCTCCGGCTCCGGTGGCGGTGAGGCCAAGTCCAGCTACAAGGTGGCCATGGTCATCAGCGGCCCCAAGAACGACGGCGGCTGGGGCCAGGGGCACTACGAGTCCCTCAAGAAGGCCATCGAAAGCCACGGCAACTGGGAGATGCTGGAGCCCAAGGAGAACACTGCCTCCGCCGACGCGGCCTCGGCGGCCCAGAGCTACGTTGACCAGGACGTGGACCTCATCATCGCGGCAGGCAACGAGTTCGTGTCCGAGTGGGGCGACGTGGTGGCCGAGGCGGCCGAGTCCAACCCCAACGTCCACTTCCTCATGACCAACACCGACCCCACGACCGACCTCGCCGACTACGAGACCCTGGACAACCTGGAGTGCGTGCAGGTCAACCTGGTCCAGACGGGCGCGCTTGCCGGCGTGGTCGCGGGCCTCATGACCCAGACCAAGTCCATCGGCTTCATCGGTGGCATGCGCCTTCCCACGACGCTCACCAAGTACGCGGCCTACGAGCTTGCGGCAAACAAGGTCAATCCCGGCGTGGAGGGCCACTACAACTTCGAGGCCGGGTTCACGGACGCGTCGTTCGGCGCGAACATCACCGAGCAGTGGATAAACACGAACAAGGTCGACGTGATGTGGGGCGACGCCTCGGCCGTGGACAACGGCGCGCGGCAGGCCCTCGAGGCCGCAGGTGCCGAAACCCACTTCGACATCGCGCAGCCCATCGACTCCGTGGGCCCCGACCAGCCGACCGTGGTGACCTCGACCGTGACGGACTGGATGTTCGGCGAGGCCATGGATGCCGTGGAGCAGGGGAACTTCGGCGGCGGCGCCGTGATCGAGGCCAACATGGAGAACGGCGGCGTCTATCTGGGGTCCTTCTCGGATGCCGTGAGCGCCGACGTCCAGGCAAAGATCGAGGAGTATGCGGAGCAGGTCAAGGACGGCTCGCTCGTGAGCGAGGACGAGGTCGAAAAGAAGAAGGCCGAGCTCTAGCCGACTGGGGTCGGGTCCGCCGCCGTGGGGTGCCGCCATGGGGTCCGTGGGGTGCCGCCATGGGGTCTGTCCTTTTGTCACCAAGGTCTGGTGCGGGTGTCATCGAGGTGCCAGGCGGCTGCACCCTACTCGGGGCTCTGCCTCGCTGCATAGTGTCAAGTGGCCCGTTAGGGTGCAAGGTTGGCCCTATGGGAGGGTCAGCATGCACCCTACTTGGGGTTGACACCAGGTCTTTTGCGAGAATGCCCCGGTAGGGTGCAGAAAGCCGCTCGTGAGGCCGTTTCTCTGCACCCTACTGGGCGAATTCCTAGTGCAGGCCACCCCCAATCGTCCGTTGGGGTGCATCGGCACGCCGGCGGCGTGACACGGGACCCGACCCCGCGTGGCACCGGACCCGACCCCGCGTTGCGTAACCCCGCGTTGCGTATTCACATCAATAACGCCCAGCTCACGGGCGGTATGCGAACATAGACACAACGGTCGGGCACGCTTTGTGCCCACTCGCCGCGCCGCCCCGTCGGCGCCCCGCCGGAAGGCTAAAGTTTTGTCTTGTAGACAGAAAGTTTTCTAGGGAAGTTTTCTAGGGGAGTTTTCTAGGAGAGGGAGAGCGTCATGGAACAGCTGAGGGAGGTCGGTAAGCCCGAGAAGCGCGTCGACGCGTTCGACAAGGTCACGGGCCGCGCCATGTTCACCGACGACCTCTGCCCCAAGCCCTGCCTTGAGGCGAGGGTCCTCCACGCCACGATCGGCAACGGGCGGGTGGTGAGCATCGACACCTCGGAGGCCCAGAAGGTCCCCGGCGTGGTGGGTGTCTTCACCTGCTTCGACACGCCGGACTGGGCCTACCCCGTGGCCGGCCACCCCTGGTACGCGGACTCCAAGGCCGCCAAGCGCGACCTGGCGGACCGCAAGCTGCTGGACTCCCGCGTGCGCATGTACGGCGACAACATCGCCGCCGTCGTGGCCGAGGACACCGTGGCCTGCGACCGTGCGCTCCGCAAGATCAAGGTGGAGTACGAGGAGTGGCCCGTGGTCTACGATCCCGTGGAGTCGCTCAAGGGCACGGAGCACCCCGTCCAGGACATCAAGCCCGACAACCTGGTTGCCCACACCTGCGCCCTCACCAGCCCCGAGAAGCTGGCCGAGCACGGCTACGAGACCGTGGATGACGCCCTCAACGACCCCGCCTACCACCACATAGCCATCCACACCGAGACCGGTGAGCAGTCCCAGGTCCACATAGAGACCTGCGTCTCCTACTGCTACATGGAGGGCAAGAAGATCGTCTGCGTGGCTTCCACCCAGATCCCCCACATCATGCGTCGCGTGATCGGCCAGGCCCTGGGCATCCCTTGGGGCGACGTCCGCGTGATCAAGCCCTACATCGGTGGCGGCTTTGGCACCAAGCAGGACATCCACTTCGAGCCCCTCAACGCCTGGCTCTGCCAGCAGGTGGGCGGTCGCTGCGTGCGCTTGGAGCTCTCCCGAGAGGAGCTCTTCTGGGACACCTCGGGTCGCCAGCCCAAGTCCTTCGACGTGGAGGCCTCCTACGGCGACGACATGCTCCTCCACGCCCGCTCCATCCGCGGCATCTCCAACACCGGCGCCTACATCCACCACGGCCACGCCCTCGTGCTCAACTCCGTGAACACCTTCCGCTGGCTCTACCACACCAACGAGGTGGCCTCCCGCTCTGAGGCCTGGACCGTGCTCACCAACGGCCCGCACACGGGCGCCATGCGCGCCTACGGCGTGCCCGAGGGCGTGTGGACGGCCGAGTGCCTCATGGGCGACATCGCCTACGACAACGGCTGGGACGGCCTGGAGTTCCGCCTCAAGAACTGCATCCGCGAGGGGTTTGTCGACGAGTTCACGCCCGGCGGCGCAGTGGCGGCCCACACCTGCACCCTTCCCGAGTGCGCGGCCAAGGGCGCCGAGTGGATCCGCTGGGACCAGAAGAAGCGCGAGTACGCAAACGAGACCGGTCCCATCCGCCACGGCGTGGGTGTGGCCTTCTTCGTGTACAAGACCGCCGTGGCCCCCTTCGCCCTGGAGACGGCCACCGCGCGCGTGACCCTCAACCAGGACGGCTCCGTCCAGCTCCAGATGGGTGCCACGGAGATCGGCCAGGGGGCGGACACCGTCTTCACCCAGATGGCGGCCGAGGCCATCGGCATCGACTTCGCCGACGTCCACATCGTGAGCTTCCAGGACACCGACGTGACCCCCTACGACGCGGGCGCCTACGCCTCGCGCCAGACCTACGTTTCCGGCACCGCCGTGAAGAAGGCCGGCGAGGAGCTGCGGGCCAAGATCCTGGCCTTCGCCCAGCGCCTCTTCCCCGAGGCACCGGCCCCGCTCGACCTGCGCGACCACATGATCTTCAGCGCCACGGGGGCGGAGGTCACCACGCTGGCAAACGTGGCCTTGGAGGCCTTCTACAACACCGAGGAGAACGATGCCCTCTCGGCCTACGCCACGGCAAACATCCACACGAACACGATTGCCACAGGCTGCACCTTTGCCGACGTGACGGTGGACATGCCGCTGGGCCAAGTGACGGTCAACCGCATCATCTCGGTCCAGGACAACGGCCGCCTGATCAACCCCAAGCTGGTGGAGCAGCAGGTGCACGGCGGCATGGGCCAGTCCATAGGCTTCGCCCTCTCCGAGGAGGTGCTCGTGGACCCCAAGACCAGCCGTGTCCTCAACGACACCCTGCTGGACTACAAGGTCCCCACCTTCATGGACGTGCCCGACCTCAAGGCCGACTTCGTGGAGTCCGACGACCCCACTGGTCCCTATGGGAACAAGGCCGTCGGCGAGACGCCCATCATCTCGCCCGCGCCCGCCATCCGCGACGCCATCCTCGATGCCACCGGCGTGAAGTTCTACCACATGCCCATGACGCCCCAGCGCCTGGTCGAGGGCTTCAAGAGGGAGGGGCTGATCTGATGTACGACATCGAATCGCTCTACGAGGCCACGAGCGTGGCCGATGCCTGCCGGGCCCTGGCCGAGGATCCCCAGGCCATGGTCATAGCCGGCGGCACGGACGTCCTCGTGAAGGTTCGCTCCGGCAAGTTCGCGGGCGCCCACCTGGTGAGCATCCACGGGCTCCACGACGAGCTCGACGGCGTGGAGCTCGCCCCCGATGGCACGGTGGAGATCGGCCCCATCACCTGGTTCCACCACGTGACCACGAGCCCCGTCGCACGCGAGCGCGTCCTCACGCTGGCCGAGGCCTGCGACACCCCGGGCGGCCCGCAGCTGCGCGTGTCCGGCACTATCGGCGGCAACGTGTGCAACGCCGCCACCTCGGCCGACACCGCCTCCACCCTGGTGGCCTACGGTGCCCTCCTGGACTTGCAGTCCGTGCGCGGCACCCGCACGGTGCCCATCACCGAGTGGTACACGGGCCCCGGCCGCTGCGTGCGCGAGCGCGACGAGGTGCTGGTGAAGATCCGCATCCCGCGCGAGAACTACGAGGGCTTTACCGGGCACTACTTCAAGTACGGCAAGCGCCGCGCCCTGGAGATCGCCACCATGGGCTGCTGCTGCCTGGTCAAGCTGGCGGACGACAGACGCACCATCGACGACATCCGCCTGGCCTTTGGCGTGGCGGCGCCCACGCCCATCCGCACCCGCGGGGCCGAGGACGCCGTGCGCGGCATGGACGTGGCCGAGGCGGCAGAGAAGGTCGGCGAGCTGGCCCTTGCCGAGTGCCACCCGCGCGACTCCTGGCGTGCCAGCAAGGAGTTCCGCGAGCAGCTGATCAAGGAGATGTCGCGCCGGTCGCTCCTGGAGGCCGCGCGCAAGGGAGGGGCTGAGGTCTGATGGACATGAGGATCCTCAAGTGCACCATCAACGGCAAGCCCGTACAGGTGGGCTACGACCCGCGCGAGAGCCTGCTGGACACGCTGCGCAACCGCCTGCACCTCACCAGCGTCAAGCGCGGCTGC
>OMUP01000137.1 GCA_900314255.1 uncultured Lachnospiraceae bacterium
TCTTAGTCATCAACTGCGGAAGTTCTTCCCTCAAATATCAGCTGATCAACATGGACGACGAGAGCGTTCTCGCCAAAGGCCTTGTTGAGCGCATTGGAATCGAGGGCTCCCAGCTCACCCACAAGCCGGCCGGCAAGGATGAGTACGTCGTGAAACAGGCGATCCCGGACCACAAGGTTGCCGTTCAGCTTGTGCTGGACGCCCTGGCAGATCCGCAGCACGGCGTCATCAAAGACGCTTCGGAGATCTATGCCATCGGCCACCGCGTTCTCCATGGAGGTGAAAAGTATCAGGCGTCCATCGTTGTCAATGATGATGTCAAAAAGGTCATCCGCGAGTGCTTCGATCTCGGACCGCTCCACAATCCGGCCAACCTCATCGGCATCGAGGCCTGCGAGGCGGCTATGCCGGGCAAGAAGAACGTCGCTGTATTTGACACCGCGTTTGGCGGAACCATGCCGCCGAAGGCGTATCTGTACGCAATTCCGAGAGAGTACTACGAGAAGTATCATATCCGCAGATATGGCTTCCACGGCACAAGCCACAGCTTCGTGTCCAAGGAACTGATCCGTTTTGCCGGACTGGACATGAACAATTCCAAGGTCATCGTCGCGCATCTGGGCAACGGCGCCTCCATCTCCGCGACCGTCAATGGCAAATGTGTCGACACCTCCATGGGCCTGACCCCGCTGGAGGGTCTGATCATGGGCACACGCTCCGGCGACCTGGATCCGGCTATCCTCGAGTTCCTCTGCAACCATGAGCACATCTCGATCAGTGAGATGCTGACGATTCTCAACAAAAAGTCCGGTGTTTACGGTATGTCGGGCGGCATCTCCAGTGACTTCCGTGATCTTCAGAAGGCCATGGAAGATGGAAACGAGCTAGCAAAGGCGACAATGGAAGCGTATATCTACCGTGTTGCCAAGTACATCGGTGCTTATACGGCAGCCATGAACGGCGTGGATGCAATCGCCTTCACGGCCGGCGTCGGCGAGAACTCCAACTTCATCCGCGAGAAGGTCACCAACTATCTCACGTATCTCGGCGTGAAGATCGACAAGGCAGCAAACGACGCGGCTCACGGCAAGGAGATGACGATCTCAACGCCGGATTCAAAGGTCAAGGTCTGCGTCATCCCGACGAACGAAGAGCTTGCCATCGCAAGAGAGACTCTGGCCCTCACAAAGTAAGACATCCGGGTGTCACACAGGAATATCAGAAAATCAGAAAAGTCCTCTGCAGTGTTTCCTCGAACTGCGGAGGGCTTTTTTTAAATCCCCGCATTTTGACAGGTTGCACTATGGAAACGCCGGAAATCAAAGAGAACGCCGATGCCTATCTGAAACCGGGAAGTCTGAGCGTTACCGATGCGGAAAGATATTTATCAACAGAACAGTTTCCAGAGCCTGCAGGCCGGAGTATAATAAGTATTACGATCAGAACGAATCACAAGGAGGGGCAGGCGTGCTGCATTGCAACAGAGCAACAATACGGGCAAACCTGACAGCTGCCTGCCTGATTCTGCTTGCAGCTGTGCTCCATTATACGGATATCGGCAGTCTGTGGGGCAGCGGCGCATCTCTTATCTGTGTCGGGACAATGATCTATGTGGGCCTTCTTCTTTACTGGGGGGTCACACTCAGACACCGGCTGACCAATATACGGATGCGAAGGCTGCTCTTTACCTCGATTGGCCTCATGATTCTCTGGTTTGTGCTAAGAAGTGCAAAGTATGATTTTTTTAGTTTTTCCCGCGACATCTGCCGTCAGCTGTGGTACAGCTATTATATTCCACTGAATTTTCTTCCCACCCTGTCCCTTATTGCAGCCTGGAGCATCGGCTATCGAAAACACGAGAAATGGCTGTGGTTTCTCCTGATCCCGGATGGCCTTTTCACAACGCTCGTTCTGACAAATGACATGCACCATATTATCTTCGGCTTCACGCCGGATATTCCCTGGGAGAATTATTACCGGCAGCTTCCGATGTTCTTCGTCATGACTGCGTGGATGGCCTTGCAGTATCTGACAGCTCTTGCAGTCATTTTTCATCAGTGCCGCATCTCTCACAGCCGGCGACTTGTATGGCTGCCGGTCATCTGGATTCTCTGCATCACCATATTCTTTTTCTGGTACAATGCTTTTCAGTTTCTCTCGATCCGAAAGCCGTTTGAGGTGACGGAGGCAGCGGGAATTGCCCTTGCAGCGGCTTGGGAGAGCTGTATTCAGACTGGTCTGATACCCTCCAATATCGGATATGAAGAATTCTTACGGGCTTCTACGGTGGATGCACAGATCGTCGACCGGGATGGCAGGGTGCGCATCTCTGCTCCCGGTGCTGAGTCGCTGACCGATGCAAACCGGCTCGCCGCCAGAGACGTGCCGGTGTTCCTGAGTCCGGATATCCGTCTGCAGAGCCGAGCCATCCGGACGGGGCGCGTGTACTGGAAGGATGACCTGTCTACGATTAACCGCCTGAACCAGGAGTTAAGGGAGGCAAAGGAAGCTCTTTCCGAAGAAAATGATCTGATTCGCGGGGAAAACAAGGTGCGGGAAGAGCAGACACATCTGCGGGAGCAGAATCGGATCTATGACAGCATAGCTGCCGCGGCACGCCCACAGATTTCAAAGATCCGTCTCCTTCTTCAAGAGCTGACGCCTGATGCGGCGGACTTTTCCAGACGTCTCGGGATGGCATGCGTTCTGAATGCGTACCTCAAGCGCTCCAGCAATCTGCGGCTGCTCTCGCAGAGGGAGCAGTCTGCGGATTCGCAGGAACTTGTTTTCTGTCTTCGCGAATCTCTTGATTACATTTCTGTCTGTGGCGTAGAGTGCAGCTTTATACAGAGCGGAAGGGGAACGATCCTTCTTTCAAAGCTGAGCCGCGCCTATGCTTTTTTTGAGGAATCGATTGAAAAAGTTCTGCCGGATCTGGATGCTCTTGTAGTGAATCTGTCCGTGGAGGGAGACAATCTGACTCTGCGGCTGATGCTGGATGGCCCGGATGAGATGCCTGGTGCTGTGGAGACAGACGGCACCTTTTACCGGACTTTTCAAACGGAGGAAAGGATATGATCTGCGAGATACCGCCTGCCATTTTCGGATTGCTTCTGACGGCAATGCTGATCCTTTGTTTCGCAGAAATGTTCTGCGTGATCGCCATGGTACTGCAGCACCGGGGCGTATGGCAGACAATTTCAGCCGGAATTCTGCTGATCGGTGGATTTACACTCTTCCAGCTGACGGTGAATACAGCACAGGTCCCGGGGGCACTTCTTCCTGCCTGGAGCCTGAAAAACAAAGCAATCCTGTATATTTCGTTTCTTTTGCTTGCCGGACTGACCATCTGGGAGTTTTTTACAGTCGTTCAGTGGGAGAAGGAGAACTGGAGCCCGAACACGGTTCGGGAAAGCTTCAATCAGCTGCCTACAGGTATTTGTTTCAGCGACCTGAACGGGAGCGTTCTTCTCTCCAATCACAAAATGGAAGAAATCTGCCTCGCCGCTTCAGGGAAACCGCTTCTTGATGCCAACGCCTTCTGGGATACGGTTGGAAGCCAGGGATTTCTGACACTGGGCAGCGGGGTCACCTGGAACCTGGAACGCAGAATCCTCTCCACACAGATCGGAGACGTGTATCAGATTACAGCAGCTGATGTAACCAGAAAACACGCAATCATGCAGGAACTGAAGAAGGATCAGCAGCAGCTTCAACAGATTCAGGCGAGACTGCTGCAGTACAGTGAATCCGTAACGGAACTTACGCGGGAGAAGGAAATCCTCGCGGCCAAAATCCGTGTACACGACAGCCTGGGGGAGTGCCTTCTCGCGGCAAAGCGCTGTATTGTCACTTCGGCAGGGGGAAAGGAGAAGGAAGAAGTACTGAAGATGTGGCGGCAGAATCTTACACTTCTTGCGGTTCCGCCGGATCATGAAAAGAGCGACAGCCTGGGAGAACTGCTTTCCGCTGCAAAAACGGTGGGCGTCCGGGTCCTTCTGACCGGCCCGGTCCCGCCGGCAGGCAGCATTGCCAGAGCGCTCACCGAGGCGGCGATTCATACCTGCGTGACAAATACGGTAAGGCATGCACATGGCAGTGAGCTTTACGTAGAAATGATAAGGGATGGCACGCACTGGACGTGCCGCTGCACCAACAATGGATGTGTCCCGGACGGACCGGTCCGGGAAGGCGGCGGTCTCACGACTCTTCGCAGAAAGACTGAGCGTGAGGGCGGTACGATGATAGTAGAGAGTTCACCGCGCTTTGCGCTTACCCTTGCAGTGGAGGAAGGAGGCCTGTCATGAAACCGTACCGGGTACTTGTCGTAGAGGATCAGGTGATGCCGAGGCAGTTATTTGAGATGTTCATTCAGTCCTCAGAACAGTTTACACTGGCCGCTTCCATCGACAGTGCCGTTCTGGCGGATGTCTACTGCGCAGGGGGCGGAATCGATCTGATCCTGATGGATGTGGTGACGAAAAATGGCGCTAATGGGCTGGAAGCCGCCGAAAATATCAAACAGCGGTGGCCAAAGATCCGGATCATCATAGTGACTTCGATGCCGGAATGCTCCTATCTTGAGAGGGCGCGTAAAATCGGCGTGGACAGCTTCTGGTACAAGGAAATCAGCCGTGAACCCATTCTTTCTCTGATGGAACGCACGATGGCAGGGGAGTCTGTCTACCCGGATGCACCCCCGGAAATCCGTCTGGGACTTGCGATGAGCGGGGAATTCACCCAGACAGAGCTTCTGATCCTGCGGGAACTCACCGGCGGCTATACAGATGCCGAGATCGGGGAGCACCTTCATCTGTCGCGCTTTACGGTTCGCGATTATGTGAAATCCATGCGGGAGAAGACTGGATTCCGTTCGAGAACGGAACTTGCTGTCAAGGCAAGACAGAGCGGACTGGTTATCCTGGAAGCAAAACAGCCGGAGTAATCCTGGCTGACAGAAGAAGATGATCTCTGCCCCATTGCGGGCAGAGATTTTTTTGTGGAAAACCCTTGAAAAGCAGGGTGTGCCGCAGAAGGGCCCTTGATAGGATAGGGATAGAACAAGAGAGGAGGAAAAGTCTTGAAACGAATCGTGCTCAGTATTCAGAATCAGCTGCTGTCCGAAGCGTTGTCCCGTGCCCTGGCAGAGACAGGCAGCTTTCGTCCGGAGCATGTGCCAATCGACAGGCCTCTGGATACGGCGTATCTGTGCCAGGCACTGCAGGCCCAAATCCTCCTGATGGATGTGTCCAATGCTCCAACCGCCACGATGAAGCAGCGTCTTGAGATCGCATTGAAGGTGCGCAGCGGACTGCCTTCCTGCAAGATTGTTCTTGTCTGCGATGAGAATGCGGACCCGTTCATCGCACAGCAGGTCAAAGAGGCGAGGCAGGTAGGAAAGATCGATGCTTTCTTTTATGCATCCGTCACCGCTGCCTATCTGACGGCGGCGCTCGAAGCACTGTGAAGGGACTGAAGGTTGGCTGAGACAAGGATGATCAGATCGGCAATTTAACCAATGGACTTATTAGGAAAGCATGGGAGGTAGTGGTATGGGACTTATCAAAGCAGGACTTGGGGCACTGGGATCCACACTGGCAGATCAATGGAAGGAATTCTTCTATTGCGACGCACTGCCGAATGATGTTCTTATGCGCCGCGGGCAGAAACAGATCAGTGGACGGTCTGCCAACACCAAAGGAAATGACAATATCATTTCAAACGGATCCGGGATTGCCGTGGCAGACGGGCAGTGCATGATCATTGTGGACCAGGGAAAAATTGTCGAGGTTTGCGCAGAACCGGGACAGTTTACCTATGACAGTTCCTCGGAGCCCAGTATTTTCAGCGGCTTTTTCGGCGACAGCCTGAAACAGAGCTTTGCGACGCTCGGAAGACGTTTCACCTATGGCGGCGACACGGGCAAGGATCAGCGCGTGTACTACTTTAATACCAAGGAAATTCTGGATAACAAATTCGGCACGGCCAATCCCATTATTTTTGAAGTTGTAAACAAGCGGATTGGCATGAGCCGCACAGTGCAGCTTCGCTGCAACGGCGTTTACACCTATATCATCTCGGATCCTCTGGTGTTTTATACGCGGCTGTGCGGAAATGTCGCCTACGAGTTTACCCGGGACCAGATTGACGCACAGCTCAAGACCGAGTTTGTCGATGCCCTTCAGCCGGCTTTTGGGGCTCTTGCCGAGCAGGAACTTCGTCCTGCGCAGATCCCGAGCAAAACGAAGGAACTGAAGGCTGCGATGAATGAAGCGCTTCGGCAGGAATGGATTGACAACCGTGGCATTTCAGTTGGCAAAATTGCGCTCAACCCCATCACGCTTACCGATGCCGACATGCAGAAGATCAACGAGATGGAGGATGCTGCTACCGTGGGCCAAAACGCGTTTATGATGGCAGGCCGCATGACCAATGCAACAGCCGACGCGATGCAGACCGCCGCGGGAAACTCCGCCGGTGCCATGACGGGCTTCATGGGAATGGGGATGATGGGCATGGGCAGCCAGGGCGGCTTTAGCTCGGCTCAGAATTTATACAGCGTGGGACAGCAGCAGGCCCAGGCTCAACAGGCATCCCAGCAGCAGGCTCAGGCTATGCAGGCCCAGGCCGTGCAGCCCCAGCAGGCTCAGACCCAGCCGCAGATGCAGCAGACAGCGCCGGCGCCAAACAGCTGGAAGTGCAGGTGCGGAGCTGTTGTTACCGGAAAGTTCTGCCCGGAATGCGGTTCTCCTAAGCCTGCAGAGGATGGATGGACCTGTTCCTGCGGGACGTTTAATACGGGAAAGTTCTGCCAGAACTGCGGCGCCAAAAGACCGTCCGCCACACCGGTATACCGGTGCAGTAAGTGCGGATGGGAGCCTGAGGACCCGGCGCATCCTCCGAAATTCTGCCCGGAATGTGGGAATCCGTTCGATGACAGTGACAGACAGTGATGAGCCGTGACAGGGAGGTAGAAATGGGATTATTTGACAAGAAATACTGTGATATCTGTGGAGAGAAAATAGGTCTGCTGGGGAACCGGAAGCTGGAAGACGGCAATCTCTGCAAAGACTGCGCCAGAAAACTTTCACCGTGGTTCAGTGACAGACGCCGCAGCACGGTGGATGAGATAAAGGAGCAGCTTGCATGGCGTGAAGCGAACCGTGAGCGCGCCGCTCAGTTTCGCACGACACGAGCCTTCGGTGAGAGGACGAAGCTGCTTCTGGATGAAAATCACCGGTGGTTTGCGGTAACCCAGGCGGTAAGTCCGGCGGATAACAATTCGGATGTTCTGGACTTTGATGTAATCACAGGCTGCCGCACGGACATCGACGAAAGCCGCACAGAGTTGAAAATTGAATCAAGGGATCAGGACGGGAAAGTCACGAGCAGAAGTTACAATCCGCCGAGGTATGACTACGATTATGATTTTTACATTATCATTTCTGTCAATGTACCATACTTCAACGAGATGAAATTCAAGCTGAACGACAGCTCTGTTCACATCCCATTTCAGCCTTCCGGAATGCGCTCTCCCGTCAACAGCTTTTCGCCGAACCGTTCCGAGGAGCCGATGTATGATTCCTGTTACCGCGCTTACCGGGAATCCTGTGACGAGATCTGCAGAATGCTGAATCAGTTCCGCACCGGCATGGGACATGGGGCGCAGGCAGGCGCAGGTATGGTGTATGGGGCGCAGGCAGGCGCAGGTATGGTGTATGGG
The DNA here is from genome assembly GCA_900314255.1 of uncultured Lachnospiraceae bacterium. Taxonomy (GTDB): domain Bacteria; phylum Bacillota; class Clostridia; order Lachnospirales; family Lachnospiraceae; genus UBA4285. Next base: position 7,724 of record OMUP01000137.1, read on the forward strand.
GCGCAGGCAGGCGCAGGTATGGTGTATGGGGCGCAGGCAGGCGCAGGTATGGTGTATGGAGCGCAGGCAGGCGCAGGTATGGTGTACGGAGCGCAGGCAGATGCAGGTATGAGGAATGGCGTGCAGAGAGGCGCTGCTCCTGTACAGAACAGCGCCTGCCTGCAAAGCTGGACCTGCCCGTACTGCGGCCGGGTCAATCAGGGAAAGTTCTGTGAAAACTGCGGAGCTCAGAAGCCGTGAGCATGGAACAAATGCAGAAAGCAGGCTGCCGCAGATACGGCAGCCTCTTTTACTCAGACAGCTGATTTTCCCTTACCAGAGATTTGACTGAGTGGAAAGGGAAGCGATCGTGCCGAGGTCGGTTTACGCCAGGGAGGAACAATACATGAGTCATGTACAGGAATACAAATGCCCACGCTGCGGGGGTGCTGTAGCCTTTGACAGCGGCACACAGAAATTGAAATGCCCGTATTGCGGTACAGAGTTTGATATCGAAGCATTGGAATCCTATGAGAACGACACAGATTCCGGTCAGACAGACGATATGAACTGGGAGACATCCGCCGGCGGACAGTGGCAGGCAGGCGAAGCGGAAGGGCTTTGTACCTTCGTTTGTAAGTCATGCGGCGGAGAAATTGTGGGGGATGAGAACACGGCAGCAACATCGTGCCCGTTCTGTGGGAATCCGGTGGTGATGACAGGACAGTTTTCCGGTGCCCTGAAGCCGGACTACATTATTCCATTCAAGCTGGATAAAAAGGCGGCAAAAGCTGCACTGCAAAAGCATTATGGCGGCAAAAGGCTTCTTCCGCCCATTTTCAGAGATCAGAACCACATCGATGAGATCAAAGGCGTGTATGTTCCTTTCTGGCTGTTTGATGCGGATGCAGAGGTAAGCGTCCATTATAAAGCGACCAGTGTACAGAAATGGAGTGACAGCAATTACAACTATACGGAAACCAGTTATTTTTCGGTCAGCCGCAGCGGCGTGATTGGGTTTGAACGTGTCCCGGTTGATGGTTCAACCAAAATGCCGGATGATCTGATGGAATCGATCGAACCATTCCGGTTAGATGACGCAGTGGAGTTCAAAGCAGCGTATCTGGCGGGGTACCTGGCAGACAAATACGATGTCGATGCCGCGCAGAGTACAGAGCGGGCCAACACGAGGATCAAGCGGAGTGCTGAGGAAGCTTTCGCTTCCACCGTAAAAGGGTACACGAGTGTTACCCCGGAAACCAGTATTGTGAAACTATCCGGAGGAAGTGCCAAGTATGCGCTGCTTCCCGTATGGCTGCTGAATACGACATGGAACGGAGAACTCTTTACATTTGCCATGAACGGACAGACGGGAAAGCTGGTGGGGGATCTGCCTGTCGACAGAGGGGCAGCACGCAAATGGACGATCGGGATTACGGTTCTGTGCGGTGCTGTTGTTTATGGGCTTGCCTGGCTGCTGCACCTGGCGGGTGCTTTGTGAGGAGGGCACACAGATGAAGAAGATATGGACGTTTTTCCTGCTGCTTGTGTTCTGTTTCAGCATATCCGTGCCGGCGCTGGCAGAAGACGGTGCAGGGGGCTTTGCGGATGCCTGTTACCGACTGCAGGATTCTGTCGGTGTTCTGACAGAAGAGGAGGACAGCGAGATTCAAAATCTGCTGGATGAGACCAGCGTGCAGCTGCAATTTGATCTGGCAGTTGTGGTTGTGGACACTCTGGATGGACGGTCAGCCCAGGAGTGGGCGGATGATAGTTTTGATTCCGGTCAGTTCGGCTATGGTAGTAATAAAGACGGCGCGCTGCTCCTGATCAGCACGGTGGACAGGACATGGGCCATTTCGACCTGCGGATATGGCATCACCGCGTTCACGGATGCAGGTATTCAATATATCGGGGAACAGATGAGGGATGATCTGGCGGCTGGCAATTACGCGGAAGCCTTTCGGACATTTGCCCGGCAAGGTGGTCAGTTTGTGACTATGGCAAGAGAGGGCAGGCCCTTTGATTCATCCGATCTGCCTAAAAAACCATTGTCGTGGATCTGGCTTATTATTTCTCCTGCGATCGGATTTGTCGTGGCCATTATCGTTGTGGGATCCATGAAACGTCAGCTCAGGACGGTGCGCCGGCAGGCGGCAGCGGGCGGTTATGTCCGGGAGGGCAGTATGAATGTGACGGAAAGCAGGGATTTGTTCCTGTATCACACGATCGACCGCACTGAAAAAGCAAAGAATACGAGCTCCGGGAGCAGTACACACACATCGTCCTCCGGTACCACGCACGGAGGCGGCAGCGGAAAATTCTAGGAATAGGGGAGCTGTTTATGGAAACAAAGCGGCTGGTGATTCTGCACAATAACGATATGCACGGCGATTTTCTTGCCACAGATAAGGATGGAAAGCAGACGGGAGGTCTGCCGCTTCTTTCGGGGTATGTGAGACAGACCCGCAGGCAGGAAGAAAACGTGCTGTATGCGATTGCAGGAGATGTTTTCCAGGGATCGATCATTGATCAGGAATATCGAGGGATATCAACGATCGATCTTGTCAATCAGCTGAAACCGGATGTGATGCCCATTTGAAATCATGAAGTGGATTACGGGCTGTCCCATCTGCTGTTTCTGGAAAAGTGCGCGAGTTTTCCAATCATCAACGCCAATCTGTATGTGACGCTGAACAACAGCAGGCTGTTTCTGCCATATCTGATCCGGGAGATCGGCGGAATGCGGATCCTTTTCATCGGAATTCTCACCGAAGATGTTATAAAGGTGACCCGTCAGGACAAACTGATCGGAACGCTGGTCAATATAGAGCAGGCTGCCAGAGAAATTGAACTGATCTGTGACAGCTACCGTACGACAGACATTGATCTGACGGTTGTCCTGACACATATCGGCATTGAAAAAGACCGTGAGCTCGCCGCCAGGCTGGATCCTAGGTTCGGCGTGGATCTGATCATCGGAGGGCATTCCCATACCTTCATGGACAAGCCGGAAAAAGTGAACGATATTCTGATTGCGCATGCGGGATTTGGGACGGGCAGCATCGGACGATTTGATCTGGTCTGTGATCTGGATACCAACAGCATTTACGATTTCACCTGGCAGAATGTGCCCATCAATGAAGAGACGGCAAGTCCGGATCCGGTCATGGAGGAGATGCTTTACCGCTACCAGTTGCGAACCGATGCGAAGTACTCGCGGGTGATCACGACATTTGAGCGGAAGCTGACACATCCATGCCGCATTCAGGAAACGGAGCTCGGCAATCTGTATGCGGATCTTTTTCAGGAGGGGAGTTCTTTTGATCTGATGATGCTCGGTTCCGGTTCGATCCGCAAGACAGAGCTCGGTCCGGTCATTACAATCCAGGATCTCAGAGAGAACACCCCCTATGATGACTGCCTGTGGACGCTGACGGTGAGCGGCGAAAAGCTGCGAAGAATGATCTCCTATGTGTTCCGCGATGAAGCCTGGCAGGGGCATACGGAGTTTTTTCAGTATTCGAGGGGAATACGGATTGTCTGGGATGTGAAGCAGAAAGTACTCCGGGAATTTCAGTTCCGGGAAAGATCCATTGCAGATGATGATGAAATCCGGATAGGGCTGCAGGACTATCGCCTACGAAATTTCGAAAGCGATTTCGGAATGCCGTTGGAGGCTGTAACCGGGGGAGAAGAGCCGAAAATCGCCGCCGTGTCTCTGAATAATATTGTCGAAGAATATATGACGACTCACCAGGGACTGAATGCGGAGGTAGAAGGAAGAATCCGGATCATACATGGAGGAACAGCATGAAAGCACAGGATGGAGAGATTCCGGACAATAAAATTTTACAGACATTTGCCTGATCAGCGATCTTTCGTTTAATAAGTCTGTGATACTTGATCTGGAATCCTTCCTCATTAAGTACATAAGTGCAGACGGCGGGAAAAAATGATCAATGGCAATGCAGGCGTGTCCGATCATAATTATTTTTATAAAACTGCTTATGAAACTGAGTTTAAGGGTATTTGGAATGAGTTAATAAAAAAAGGAATCGTAAGCCGAAGTATCTCAAGCATTGAAAATTCTGAGTTATTCAAATATTCACCGTATAAAGTTCTGAGCAAGGATCAGGAGCAGACTGCATACGATATTTTGAAAGATCTTTATAAAGCAAATAATGCTACACAGAAATCATTGATAGAAGTTTAAAGGTGGGGCAGGAACAGGAAAAACCATCCTGGCTGTTTATATTATAAAACTTCTACATGATATCTCCATACATAAAGATGTCTGGAATTATTCGGTGATTTTATACTGACCGGAGATGTGAGAAGCACTTCTTGAGATATTTATATATATCTGTTATTGTTTTAGTAAAAGAAGGCGTGAACAATTAAATATGCAAAGCAAAAATTATTGGGGAGGTTTTATGAAGGGAAAACTATGATGGTTTGTCATTACACTGATAACGATTCTTTTTGTGACTAATTGCTATATTCCGACAGTATATGCTGATGATTCGTCAATTGAGAGCGAATCCGGAACATGGCAGATTATTTCCATTGATGAAAACACGGAGAAAATTGAATTTATCGACCGCGAATCGGGTGAAAAATCAATTGCTCTCAATTATCTGAATGGCAGCAATGGCGATTTATTCGTGGAAATATGGCATAATGTTACTTCAGATGAAGATATTCTGAATCGAAAAGCTGATGAAGAATATAGAACTTTGCAGGAAGACGCGGATTATGACATTTTTGATATCTATTCCTATTTGAATGATCCGTATACTATTCTTCGTGTGACGTTTCCGACAGAGTGGGGCTGCTTGGAATTGAAACGTTCAAGCAGGCACATGGATATTGATAATGCCCTCACGCTTGCATCACAACTCGCGCAGTTGGCAGGACAAGAACACATTTCTATGTTTATGGATCTTGCGAATATGCTAATCACATCTCATATAGACAACATTTATTATATTAATTATCGATGCAATAGACTTTTGGACCAGTATACTGAAGAGTTTCAGGACAAAACGGCGTATTATTCTGATCCTTCATATAATAGTTTTCTATATGAAGTAAAAGGTGACATACAAATAAATTATCTTTGGTGACGTATACCCGTAGATGAACTATATTGTTTACGCCTTCAGCATAGTTGAATTAATGGAGGGTATATGAATTCAGGCGGTTACACGATACCTGCGATATTCCTGATACTAATTGTAATAATTCTCATAGATATGCGCTCAATCCGGGCTACTGGCAGGATAAGCGGGCTCAATCTGAAAGACCCGCAAATCCAGAAGAAGTATAACTGTAAAAAGGCAGAGAAAATACAATATGCCCTGGATTATATTTCTATTATCGGAATTCTGGCTATGATGGGGCTGGATTATGTTTTCTCGTGGACACAGTTTTTCCCTGTTGAAGGGTATCTGATCGTTGCATGTTTTGTGGGAATGGCTTTTCTCCCTATCGCAAAAGTATTATCGCGTATTCATGACATTCCTTGAGGAGGGACTATGCGTTTTGGCGAACAATCCATATCAAATGCGCTTGTCCTTATTATCATAAATAATGTGATAGGACTGATCCGCATTTACAAATATAATGCGCTCATGCGTTTTAATATGAACGATCCGGAAAATCAGTTGAAATATGACTGCCGGAAAATCAGAAAACTGCATCTGATTCTTTATTGGATCGCACTTTTAGTGGTTATTATCGTTGTTGTGTTAAGCTTTTACAATCAGATTCCTGATAAGAACCTGGCAGCTGAACTTCTGATCGGTTTCACCAGTATACTGGCCACTCTTCCAATAGGGCGCCGGCTGTTCAAAAACAAGGACTATACCGCACCGTCAGGAAGCGAATAAATGCTTTGAAATTTTCTCCGATCGCCTTCATTTGCCATAAATTTTCAATTGACACCACACAGTGCTTTGAGTATAATAATCGTTGTGTTTGATCCCCGGAAAAGAGGAGGTGTGATCATGTCGATTTGTCCGAAGAACAGATCTTCCAAGGCAAGAAGAGACAAGAGAAGAGCGAACTGGAAGATGAGTGCTCCGAACCTTGTTAGATGCAGCAAGTGCGGCGCTCTTATGATGCCTCACAGAGTCTGCAAGAACTGCGGTTCTTACAACAAGAAGGAAATCATCAACGTTGACGAGAAGTAATTCGTCCGAAAATAAGTTTACTCTTATGCGGCGGGGGCCCCGGAAACGGGACTTCCGCCGCTTTTCGACTGCATTGATTTTCAGGGCTGTTTCCTGTAAAATACGAAAGAGTTCATTATCAAGAAAGGCACACACAGATGGCAGAACAGGTTACAGTCGCGCTGGACGCCATGGGCGGCGATAATGCTCCCGAGGAGATCGTCAAGGGTGCCGTCGCAGCAGCCAGGGAAAATCCGGAGCTGAATATTCATCTGATCGGAACGGAAGATGTTGTCAGGAAACTTCTTGAAGCGTCGGACTATCCGAAAGACAGAATTACGTTGATTCCGTCCACAGAAGTGATATCAACGGATGAGAATCCGACGATGGCGATCCGCCGTAAGCGGAATTCTTCCATTGTCATCGGTATGAAAGAAGTGCACACAGGTGAGGCGGACTGCTTTGTTTCCGCCGGCAACTCCGGGGCTGTGCTCGTGGGCGGACAGGTCGTAGTCGGCAAGATCCGCGGCATTGACAGGCCTCCTTTTGCGCCGATCATCCCGACAGCAGCGGGGCCGGTGCTTCTTCTTGATTCCGGCGCGAACATGGACGCCAAGCCGGAGTGGCTGGTGCAGTGGGCCCAGATCGGCTCGATCTACATGAAGAATCAGCTTGGCATTAAAAATCCGAGAGTTGCAATCGTCAACGTCGGAGCGGAAGATGACAAGGGCAACGCGCTCGTGAAGGCCACATTCCCGATGCTTAAGGAATGTCCGGATATCAACTTCACCGGCAGCATCGAGGCCAGAGACATTCCGAAGGGCACGGCGGACGTCATCGTCTGCGACGCCTTTGTCGGGAACGTCATCCTGAAGATGTACGAGGGCACGGCGAGCATGCTGCTCCATGAGATCAAGGGCGTACTGATGTCGTCTGTACGCACAAAGATCGGCGCGGCGCTTATCGCCGGGCCTCTCAAGAAAACACTGAAGAAGTTCAGTGCGAAGGAGTACGGCGGCGCGCCGCTTCTGGGCTGCCGGGGGCTTGTCGTCAAGGTTCACGGCAACGCGACGCAGGCCGAGATTTCGCACGCGCTGAAGCAGTGCATCACGTTCAAACGGGAAGATATCAATCAGAAGATTGTGGAAGGCCTGCATCTGAACGAAACGAAGCCGCAGGCAGAAAGAGGATAACATGGAATTCGAGAAGCTGCAGAATATCATTGCGGATGTTGCCGGTGTGGATCCGTCGGAGATCAAGCCGGAAACGACATTTGTCGCGGACCTCGGGCTGGATTCCCTTGATGTGTACCAGATTGTCGTAGGAATCGAGGATGAGTTCAAGATCCAGGTCCCGGATGACGCGATCGAGCACGTGACAAGCGTACAGGACGCGGCGGATCTGATCAAAAAAGCGGTCGGCTGAAAATAAAAAGTATCTGAGCACATTTTGCAATACGAACAGACAAAGCGGGAGACTGGCTCTCTTTAAAGGGAGACAGTCTCCTTTGTGTAGAGGAATGAGATGAACGAAAGCAGTCAGGAAATCCTGAAGAAGTTCCAGGAGAGAATCGGATATCATTTTAAAAATTCAAAGCTTTTGCTGCAGGCGCTTACGCACAGCTCGAGAGCCAATGAGATGCAGACCGGGCGGTACGGCGACAACGAGCGCATGGAGTTTCTGGGGGACGCGGTTCTGGAGGTAAATTCCAGTGACTTCATCTACCGCCATCATCCGGAAATGAGCGAGGGCGAGATGTCGCGCTACCGGGCCAGCATTGTGTGTGAGCCGACGCTGGCTGCGTGCGCAAGAGACATCAATCTGGATTCCTGCATCCTGCTCGGAAAAGGAGAGGAGATGACTGGCGGGAGGCAGCGGGATTCGATCGTCTCTGACGCGTTCGAGGCGGTGATCGGTGCGCTGTATCTGGACGGCGGCATGGAACCGGCAAAGAAATTCATCGATTCCTATGTGTTAAATGACCTGGAGAACAAGACTCTTTTTTACGACAGCAAGACACGCCTTCAGGAAGTGGTTCAGTCGGTCGGAAAAGAAGTCACATACGAGGAGATCGGAGAAGAAGGCCCTGACAATGACAAGACGTTCTTCATGAAGGCATCGGTGCCGGGGCTGCTTGATGAGACCGGCGCCGGCCACACGAAGAAGAAGGCGGAGCAGATGGCCGCATACAAGGCACTTGTTGCGCTGAAGGCCCGGGGAATGATCTGAGCAGACAGGAGAATTTACGTTTCATGTATCTGAAAAGCATCGAGATGCAGGGCTTTAAGTCATTTGCCAACAAGATTCATTTTGATTTCCGACAGGGAATCACGGCGATCGTGGGGCCGAACGGTTCGGGCAAGAGCAACGTGGCGGATGCAGTCCGCTGGGTGCTCGGCGAACAGTCGGCGAAGGAACTGCGCGGCGCGAAGATGGAGGATGTTATTTTTGCCGGCACGCAGAACCGCAAACCTCTTGGGTTTGCATCGGTTTCCATCACATTTGACAACGCCGATCACGTTCTGCAGATCGATTACGACGAGGTGACGGTGACGCGCCGTGTGTACCGTTCGGGGGAAAGCGAATACAAGATCAACGGAAATGTGTGCCGTCTGAAGGACATTCAGGAGCTGTTCTACGACACGGGGATCGGACAGGAAGGGTACTCGATCATCGGACAGGGACAGATCGAAAAGATTCTGTCGGGAAAGCCGGAGGAGCGCCGGGAACTGTTTGATGAGGCGGCCGGAATCGTGAAGTTCAAGCGGCGCAAGGCGGAGGCTGTGCGGAAGCTGGAAAAAGAGCAGGACAGTTTAACCCGCGTGGATGATATTCTGGCTGAACTCACGAAGCAGGTCGGACCGCTTGAGAAAGAGTCAAAAAAGGCAAAGGAATATCTGGGGCTGCGCGACACTCTGAAGAAATACGATGTCAACAGCTTTCTGATCCAGAATGACCAGCTGCGCGCAGGCCTTTCCGAGAACGGAAAGCTTCTGGCCGCGGCAGAGAGCCAGGTGGCCGATGCCAAAAAAGAGCTTGAGACGACCAGATCTGAATATGACAAGGCCGAAGAAGAGATCGCCGCACTCGAGAAGTCGATTCATGAAAAGGAAGAAAAGCAGAACGAGATTTCTGTAAATCTGGAGCGCCTGTCCGGCAGCCGCAATCTTTCAAACGAGCAGCTTGATGCAGCAGCGCAGGATCTGGCGGCAGCGCAAAGTAAGGCGGATGCGGCACAAGAGGCTTTAAAAAAGGCCGAAGAAGAATCGGTGCAGCTGGAAGAACAGCGGACGCAGATGAGCGCTTCTCTTTCTGAATACCGCAAGTCGCAGAAAGATCTGGAAGAAAAGCAGGCGGCAGCCGAACAGGACATCCGCGAAACGGAAGCTGCCATCGAACGCTGCAGTGCGCAGGTTATCGCGGGACTTTCGGCATCCTCGGAAACCACGGCACAGATCCGGGAACAGGAGACTCTTAAAAGCCAGTACGGAATCCGGAAAGCGACGCTGCAGAACCGGATTGTCCAGCGCAAGACGCAGGAAAAAGAGCAGAACAATGTTGTCAGTTCCTTTGAAAAGGAGCTGCAGGAGCTGAAAGAAGAATCTGCTGAAACGGAAAAGCGCATCAAGAAGCACTCGGATGACCTTGCCTCACTGCGTCTGGAAGAGTCAAAGGCACAGGACAGCCTGAACCGCATGACAAGTGAATTTCACCGGGAGAAATCCCGGGCGGAGGCGCTGTCGGCCATTGCAGAGCGGTACGACGGGTACGGGAATGCGGTTCGGCGCATCATGCAGATGAAGGATAAAAAGTCCGGAATCCGCGGCGTTGTGGCCGATCTGATCCAGGTTGAGAAGCGGTATGAGACAGCCGTAGAGACGGCGCTGGGCGGCGCCATTCAGAATATTGTCACTGATTCAGAAGGCACTGCAAAGGATCTCATCCGATTTCTGAAGGAAACGCATGCCGGCCGCGCGACATTTCTTCCGCTTGACGCTCTGACCGTGCGCGGCACGATCGAGGAAACACCGGCTCTGCAGGAGACAGGGGCCATCGGCGTGGCAAGCGACCTGGTGACATTTGCCCCGGAGTACAAGGTGCTGGCGAGATTCCTTCTCGGGCGCGTGCTGATCGCCGACACGATTGACAATGCCCTGAAAATCGCGCGCAAGTACCGGTATTCTCTCAGGATTGTGACGCTGGAAGGCGAACAGCTCAACCCCGGCGGTTCTATGACCGGCGGTGCGTTTAAGACGGCCGGGAACCTGCTGGGCAGACGCCGGGAGATTGAGACGGCTGAGGCAAATGTAAAGAGGCTGACGGAAAGCATCCAGAAGCTGCGTCAGAGTTCTGAAGAGCGAAGGAACAGGCAGGCAGAAACGCGGCGTGCGCTGGAACAGGATCAGACGCGGCTGCAGGAAATCCGCATTGCCGCCAATACAGCCGGAATGAACCTGAAACAGGCTTCGGAAAAGAAGGATGAGATTGTCACCCTGTATTCCGGAAACGGCGATGAAGTGCAGGACCTGACAGAGAAAATCGCCGCCATCGACAGGGCGCTCGCCGGGAAACAGCAGAAGCTGCAGGAGCTCAGGGAAGAAGGAGCGGCCAGAAAGAAAGAGCAGGAAGAACTCGCCCGGGAGCGCAGCAGGAAAGAAGAGACACTGAATGCCCTCCGCGAAGCGGGACAGAAACTGAAACTGACATACGCTTCGACACTTCAGAAAGAAGAATTTCTGGGAGAAAACCGGAAGAGAATTCAGGAGCAGAAGAATCAGCTTGCGGGTGAAATTCAGGAAGCAAAGAAAAAGATCTCTGAAGCGCAGGAACAGAAAGAAACTTTGCAGGAGCAGATCCGGCAGATTTCTCTCAACTGTGCGGCAGGTGAGAAGGAACAGGCATCTCTTGCCGGCGAGCTTGATGACCTGAGAAAGCGGAGGGATACGGCCCGGGAGAAAAACAAGACGTTTTTTGAGCGGCGTGAACAGATTTCTTCAGACATGAATGACATGGAAAAGGAAGTCTTCCGTCTTTCGTCCCGCAAGGAAAAGCTTGAGGAAACCCTTTCACAGCTCTCAGATTACATGTGGAACGAGTATGAACTCACCTATAGTTCTGCCTCCGCCATGCGGGACCCGGAGCTCACAGTGCTCTCAAAGCTCAAGAAAGACATTGCACAGTGCCGTCAGAGCATCAAGGCTCTCGGATCGGTCAATGTCAATGCAATCGCCCAGTACAAGGAAGTGAGCGGACGATATGAGTTCCTCACGGCACAGCACGATGATCTGGTGAAGGCTGCCGCGTCACTGCAGAAAATCATCGGTGATCTGGACGACGGCATGCGTCGGCAGTTCCGGGAAAAATTCCGGATTATCCAGAATGAATTCAACCGTGTCTTCAAGGAATTGTTCGGAGGCGGAAACGGCACGATTCTGCTGGACGAGACAGAGGATATCCTGGAGGCAGGCATCACGGTTGTCTCGCAGCCGCCGGGGAAGAAGCTGCAGAACATGATGCAGCTGTCCGGCGGGGAAAAGGCGCTGACGGCCATCGCGCTTCTCTTTGCCATCCAGAGTCTGAAGCCGTCGCCGTTCTGTCTGCTGGACGAGATCGAGGCGGCGCTGGACGACGCCAACGTCTCGCGGTTTGCGGATTATCTGCACCGGCTGACGGATCACACGCAGTTTATCGTCATCACACACCGCCGCGGCACAATGAACGCCGCGGACAGGCTCTACGGAATCACGATGCAGGAGAAGGGTGTTTCGACGCTTGTCTCTGTAGATCTGATATCCAACGAGCTGGATGAAGAAGAACAGAAAGGAGCCTGAAAGCCAGATGGGACTTTTCAGCAGACTGAAAGCGGGACTGACCAAGACCAGAACCGCGATGAGCAAGGGATTTGATCACATCTTCTCCGGCTTTTCGCAGATCGACGACGACTTCTACGACAGCCTGGAAGAGACGATGATCATGGCAGACATGGGTGTGCGGGCAACCGACGAGATCCTGGAGCGGCTGCGGGAACGCGTGAAAGAGGAGCATATCAAGGATCCGGCGGCCTGCCGGGAACTTCTCATCCAGTCCATCAGCGAGAAGATGAGCCTCGGCCCGAACGCCTATGAATTTGAAGACAAAAAATCCGTAGTCGTCGTGATCGGAGTCAACGGCGTCGGAAAGACGACAACTGTCGGCAAGCTGGCCGGAATTCTGAAGAGCGAGGGAAAGAAAGTGATTATGGCGGCGGCCGATACATTCAGAGCCGCGGCCATTGAACAGCTGAGCGCCTGGGCGGAGCGCACCGATACGGAGATCATCGCGCAGGGCGAAGGATCTGATCCGGCGGCAGTGATCTATGACGCGGTGGCAGCTGCAAAGGCGAGAAATGCCGATGTGCTCCTGTGTGACACCGCCGGGCGCCTTCACAACAAGAAAAATCTGATGCAGGAACTGGCCAAAATTGACAGGGTAATTCAAAGAGAGTATCCTGACTGCTACAGGGAAAATCTGCTGGTTCTGGACGGAACGACCGGACAGAATGCTCTGTCACAGCTGAAGGAATTCCGGGATATCATGGATATAACCGGCATCGTCCTCACGAAAATGGACGGGACAGCCAGAGGCGGCATCGCCGTCGCGATCCAGACGGAATACGGCATTCCGGTAAAATATATCGGCGTGGGTGAGCAGGTGGAAGATCTGCAGAAATTTGACTCGGATTCTTATGTGCGTGCGCTTTTCGCGCTGGACGATGAGACACTGGAAGAGCATCAGGAAGTGGAGGATGAGGAATCATGATGAAGGAACTCTCACTGGAAAAGTTTGAGGAAGCCGCTGCCAAAGTCAAGGAAGTTACGACGCCGACTCCTCTCATGTACTCGGAGTATTTCAGCTCACAGACCGGCAACAAAATCTATCTGAAGCCGGAGAACATGCAGTACACCGGCGCCTACAAGGTACGCGGCGCGTACTACAAGATCAGCACGATGTCCGAGGAAGAGCGCAAGAAGGGCCTGATCACGGCCTCTGCCGGCAACCACGCGCAGGGTGTTGCCTATGCTGCGTCAAAGTACGGCGTGCGCGCCGTTGTCGTGATGCCGACCACCACGCCGCTCATCAAAGTGAACCGCACGAAGGGCTATGGTGCTGAAGTCATCCTGCACGGCGATGTCTATGATGAGGCGTGCGAATACGCCATCCAGCTTGCAAAAGAGCAGGGGCTGACTTTTGTTCACCCGTTTGACGATCTTGAGGTTGCAACAGGTCAGGGTTCGATTGCCATGGAAGTGATCAGCGATCTTCCGACTGTTGACTACATCCTCGTCCCGGTCGGCGGCGGCGGTCTGGCGACCGGCGTTTCGACATTTACCAAGATGCTCAATCCGAACATCAAGGTCATCGGCGTGGAGCCGGCCGGTGCCAACTGCCTGCAGGAATCTCTGAAGGCGGGCCATGTCGTGACACTGCCGACCGTCAACACAATCGCCGACGGCACAGCTGTGAAGACGCCGGGCACAAAGCTTTTCCCGTATCTTCAGAAAAATCTGGACGATGTAATCACCGTGCCGGATGATGAGCTGGTCGTTGCATTCCTCGACATGGTCGAAAATCACAAGATGATCGTCGAGAATTCCGGCCTGCTGACAGTGGCTGCGGCAAAGCACCTGAATGTAAAGAACAAAAAGATCGCCTGCATCCTCTCCGGCGGAAACATGGACGTTATCACGATGTCCTCTGTCGTACAGCAGGGACTGATCCTGCGCGACCGTATCTTCACCGTATCCGTTCTGCTTCCGGACAAGCCGGGCGAGCTGGTTAAAGTCGCAACGATCATTGCAGAGAACAAGGGCAATGTCATCCGCCTGGAGCACAACCAGTTCGTATCCATCAACCGCGCTGCTGCGGTGGAACTGCGCGTGACCATCGAAGCGTTCGGCCACGAACACAAGGATCAGATTGTGCAGGCACTGCGCGAAGGCGGCCTCAATCCGAGAATCGTCTCCGTAAAGATCTGAGAAGGAAATTTCCTTGGCAAATGATAAAAAATACGACCTGATCATCGCGGGCGGCGGAGCCAGCGGACTTTATGCGGCCCGCAAGGCGGCCGCCGCCGGCCTCAGGGTTCTGGTACTTGAAAAAAAAGAAAGAACGGGAAAAAAGATTCTGATAACAGGAAACGGCCGGTGCAATGTCAGCAGCCTGTCTGTTTCTGCAGGTTCGTATCCGGCGCCGATGCGGGAATTCACCGCACCGGCGCTTGATGCGTTACCGGTACAGGCTCTCATGCAGGAATTTGCATCAATCGGCGTTCCGCTCAAGGCGCGCGGTGAATATCTGTATCCGAGATCGGATCAGGCTTCTTCTGTCGCGGATGCTCTCATGCTTTCGGCACTTGAAGCCGGGGCAGAAATCTGCACCGAAAGTGCCGTGACACAAGTCCGGCGAAACAGCCGTGGTTTTCTTGTATTCACGGAAAATGACAGCACACCGCTGGCAGCAGAAACTGTGCTGCTTGCATGCGGCTCAAAAGCCGCACCGAAAACCGGATCGGACGGGAGCGGATATGCGCTTGCAAAATCGCTCGGCCTGCCGGTGCGCACCGTTCTGCCGGCACTCACATCTCTAATCTGCGCGGAACCGCTGAGCAAGGTATGGGCCGGAGTCAGAACTTCCTGCTCTGTGACCGTCACATGCGGAAATATGAAAGCAGAAGACACAGGGGAAATTCAGCTGACCAGTTCTGGAATTTCCGGTATCCCGGTATTTCAGGTGAGCCGCCTGGCGGTGCAGTCACTGGCTGCGGGAAGAAAGTTTCAGGTGTCTCTGAATTTCCTGCCGGATTATGATGATGTCTGGCTTTCAAAAGAAGCGCACCGGCTCGTGTCCGGTTTCGGAAACCGGAATATCGTTCAGCTGCTGGAAGGATTCTTTCCCAAAAAGCTTGTACAGGTATTTGCGCGCAAACTGGACATCAGTGAAAAAGCTCCGGTTTCTGAGCTGGGAGCGGAGGCCGTCAGCCGGATTTTCCGGCTCGCTGAAGCGTTCCCGGTGCGCGTGACCGGTTACAGTGACTTCCTTCAGGCACAGGTGTGTCAGGGAGGCGTGGCCAGGGAAGCGGTGGATCCTGAAACCATGATGGCGAAGAAAATCACGGGACTGTTTCTGGCCGGTGAACTGCTTGATGTGGACGGACCGTGCGGCGGCTTCAACCTGCACTGGGCGTGGGCGTCCGGAAGTCTCGCGGCAGAAAGCGCAGTCCGGTTTGTAAGAGGAAACAAATCATGATTCGTATCGCACAGATCCGTCTGAAACTGCCGTACCGGGAAAAGGACCTGAAAAACGCTGTATTAAGGGCTCTGCGTCTTCCTGCTGACGCGCAGGTGGATTACAGAGTGCTGAAGCGCTCGATTGATTCCAGACACCACGGAGAACTTACAGCGGTTGTTACCGCTGGGGTAACAGCGGTGCGCCTGAAAGGCCGCGAAATCCCGCCGGAAAAAATTCTCACAAAGACGCACTCGCCGAATATCAGCCTGTACGAAGAGAAAACCTATACGTTCCCGGTAAAATGCGGCCGGAAGCTGAAGCAGGAGGAGAGGCCTGTCATTATCGGGTTCGGCCCTGCCGGAATCTTTGCCGCTCTCGAGCTTGCGAGGGCCGGATTCTGCCCGGTCGTTCTGGAGCGCGGAAAAAGTATGGACCAGCGCTCACAGGATGTGCAGCGATTCTGGGACGGCGGCGCGCTTGATCCGGAGAGCAATGTTCAGTTCGGGGAAGGCGGTGCCGGGACTTTTTCAGACGGAAAGCTTGCAACCGGTATCGGCGACAAGTGCGGGCGGATTCAGGAAGTCCTGAAGACGTTTTCGGTGCACGGCGCACCGGACGATATCTTTACCGATCAGCACCCGCACGTCGGCACCGATGTGCTGGCGGAAGTCATCCCGTCCATCCGGGAGGAGATTCTCTCACTCGGCGGACAGGTGCGCTTTTCATGCCGTTTCACGGGACTGGTGACAGAAGACGGCCGGGTAAAAGCCGTGAAATTCACCGATGAGACGGGAAAGCAGCAGATCCGGGCAGCCCAAACGGTGATTCTTGCTGTCGGACACTCGGCGAGAGATACATTCCGCACGCTCTCGCGCGAAGGCATCGCCATGAGCGCGAAGCCATTTGCCGTCGGGGTGCGCTGTGAGCATCCCCAGCAGATGATCGACGCTTTTGCATACGGAAAAGAATTTTCAGAACGCTCTGTGATGCATGCCTGCCATCTGGAACCGGCATCCTACAAGCTCACGGAAAATCTGCCCTCGGGCCGCGGGGTCTACAGTTTCTGCATGTGCCCCGGAGGGTATGTCGTCAACGCTTCGAGTGAGCCGGGACGGCTGGTGGTGAACGGCATGAGCTACTCCGGCCGATCCGGAACAAATGCCAACGCAGCGATTGTCGTCACGGTCACCCCGGACGATTTCGGGTCTGACTGCCTGGCCGGGCTTGCGTTTCAGGAAAAGCTTGAGGAGGCCGCATACAGGGCTGCCGGCGGGAAAATTCCGGTACAGCTGCTCGCTGACTTTGCGCAGAACCGCGTCTCGTCAGGGCTTGGAGAAATCAGGCCGCAGACCAAGGGTGCCTGGGCGTTCGGAGACGTGCGCGGGTGCCTGCCGGAGATTATAGCGCAGAGCCTGCTTTCGGCTTTTCCTGCATTTGCCAGGAGAATTCACGGGTTTGACAGAGAGGATGCACTGCTTCTTGGTGTGGAGGCGAGGACTTCGAGTCCTTTGCGGATCCTGAGAGATGAGACGTTTCAGGCGCCTCTGGCTGGATTTTTTCCGTGCGGCGAAGGTGCCGGATATGCAGGCGGCATCACGTCGGCTGCCGTCGACGGCATCCGCACGGCCGAAGCGGCTGCGCAGCACATCTGCAGTTCGTGACAAATGCATACCAATACGGTAAAATACACAGGAATATACAAGGAAATCGGGTGAGGAAATGAGTGAGAGCAGACACAGAGATGAACTGAAATCCTGCCGCAGGATCGTTGTGAAAATCGGATCTTCCTCGCTGGTACATCCGCAGACCGGACGGCTGGACCTCGGCAAGATCGAGAAACTTGTCCGGACACTGACGGATATCAAAAATTCGGGAAGAGACGTTCTTCTGGTGTCTTCGGGCGCGATCGCCGTCGGGCGCAGTACACTCGGGCTCATTCAGAGGCCGGACAGCCTGGAGATGAAGCAGGCGTGCGCGGCCATCGGCCAGGCCAAGCTCATGAGTGTGTATCAGAAGCTGTTCGCGGAGTACAGTACAGTGGCGGCACAGGTTCTTCTGACCCGGGTCAATTTGGGCCTTCCGGTCACAAGAAAAAATGCGCGCAGCACGCTGCTGGAACTTCTTTCCATCCACGCCATTCCGATCATAAATGAGAACGACTCCGTCTCAACCGATGAGATTCCGGAAGTGCAGACATTCGGCGACAATGACCGGCTGTCTGCTTCCGTCGCAAGCCTCATCGACGCGGATCTTCTGATCCTGCTGACCGATATCGACGGCATGTTTTCAACCGACCCGAAGGTTGACAGCAATGCCCGGCTGTTTGATGAGATTGACGTGATCGACAGCCATGTCCTGTCGATGGGAGGCGGAAATTCCGGAAGTGCGTTTGGCACCGGCGGCATGAAGAGCAAACTTGAGGCGGCAAAGATCGCCACCGAAAACGGCGTGAACATGGTCATCGCCAACGGGAATGACATTGACAATATCCGCCGGATCCTGAACGGAGAGCACACGGGAACACTGTTCCCGCACAGGTAAATGCCTATGGATATTCAGATTATCCGGCATTTTCCGGGAGGAAGAATCAGCTATGTGGCGGGCGACTGTCTGTGTGTAACCCGTCCCGACCGTACCAGACAGTGCGGGGACTATGAGGCAGAAAAACTGTATATCGTCGATATTCACTCGAAACAGCAGACCGAGGTTGTACCGGATATTCCGAAGTTTTTTTCGGAGGACATTCACTACGCACAGGCGAGTCATCCGTATGTGATGTTTCTGGGAGCTGAGGAGACGGGCGAAGGATTCGGCAAGATCCGCATGACACTGTACCGCTACGAACTGAAGGACCAGGCGGTCACCCAGCTTGTGAGCTTCAGAACAGGGATGCTGGAATTCCGCTATTCGGTCTTCTTCACGATCTTTGTTCTGAACGAGGATCATGTGCTGATCCAGCGCGAGGACAAGAATATCCAGCTCGGGACGTCTCAGTTCACGCTGTATCTGGCAAGCGCCGGAAGTGACAAGGTGACGCTGTCGGAAATCAAACACCCGTTTGTAAAGAAAAGCGGTATTTCCCGCATTCTTCCCCTTTCCGACGATTTCGCGGCGGTGCATTTCGGTCAGCCGCTCACGGAAAAAGACCTGACAGACGGCGTTGTCTCGGAGGCGACGGCCAGTCTTAAGCTGCTGCAGATGATGCCGGAAGGGATCGCGGTGATCAACATCCGGCAGTTTTTCTCGGAGCTTCAGGTGAGTCTTGAAAGCCTGTTCTCCAATCTGATCGATTCCAGCGACGGTGATATCACATACCCCTATATGCGTCACAGCGGACATGACCTGATCTACGCCCGGTACAGCATTCCGACCGGCCGGGAGGAAATTGTAATCTACAATACAGAGGAGGGAACGAGCCGGGTCCGCATGAACAAGAGCCGGCCGACCATCACCGAACTTCTCGGCACATATGTTATCGGCGATACGCCGTATCTGTTCGACGAGAGCGGAAAGAATCTGCGGATCATCAACCTGGACACCTCGCGGGTGCAGATGCATCTGCCGTCAGGGACCAGGGTGGTCGCGGTGACAGGCGACCTTGTCATTCTGCAGTCGCGCCGCAAGGGACTGCTGTCCGGCGGAGAGAAAGACCAGCTTTCGGTGTACCGTTTTCCGGAATTCAAAGGCGTGCCGCTGGCTTCTGCCTCCGGGCGGTTCATCAGCTGTATTGAGGAGCCGGAGAAAGTGATCCTGGTGTTTGCATGATACATGATCTTAAGGCAGAAAAGACAGAACTGCGCCGGCAGATGAAAGCGCTGCGCGCCGGATTTACCGGGGCAGCGCGCAAAAAGGCTGACGAGGCGGTCTGGCGTCAGGTGCTGGCGCTTCCTGCATTTGAAGCGTGTGAAACTGTTTTCGGCTACGCCTCTTTCGGAACAGAAATTGACACAGGAAAATTTCTGCAGGCATGCCTTGATGCAGGAAAAAGGCTGTATCTTCCGAAAGTTACGGGAAAGCAGATGATTTTCAGGCGCGTGGAAGACCTTGCCTGTCTTGTCCCCGGTGTCTGGGGAATACGTGAGCCGGACGAGTCGTGCGAGGCGGCAGAACCTGATAAGGATTTTGCAGGCAGCTTCTGTCTGATGCCTGGACTTGCATTTGACAGGATGTGTCACAGGCTGGGATACGGCGGCGGTTACTATGACCGCACATTTGCCGGGGAACCGGCCGTATATTTCTGCGCCGCGGCCTACTCTTTTCAGATTGCTGATCATGTGCCGGCTGACGGGCGGGACATAAAGGTATCTGTCATCGTCACTGAAAAAGAAGTCATTCCATCTTGAAGGATTTTAAACATGAGCGATTCAACCATACAAGAAGAAAGCAGCAGGCTGCTTGAAGAGCAGCGCCGGTATCTGGAACTTGACCGGCAGTGGCTTGCTGAAGAAGAAAAAAGACGCGGGCGCAGACTTACAAGCTGTGTCGTGACGTTCGGCTGTCAGATGAACGCAAGAGATTCCGAAAAACTGCGCGGAATTCTGGAGGAGATCGGATTTGTAAACACAGACGACGAGCACGCCGACCTGGTCATCTATAACACCTGCACGGTCCGCGAAAACGCCAACACACGTGTGTACGGCCGCCTCGGGCATCTTCACAACTACAAAGACCATGCGCCGGACATGCTCATCGGAATCTGCGGCTGCATGATGCAGGAGCCGGAGATTGTGCAGACGATTCAGGAGAAATTCCGGTTCGTCGACTTTGTATTCGGTACCTACAACGTGTTTGCACTGGCTCAGATTCTTTACAGCCGCATCACAAGCGGTTCGCAGATCATCGATATCTGGGATCACACAAAGGCGATCGTCGAAGATCTTCCGACTGACCGGAAGTACCGTTTCAAGTCCGGCGTCAACATAACGTATGGCTGCGACAATTTCTGCTCCTACTGTATCGTGCCGTATGTCAGAGGACGGGAAAAAAGCCGGACGCCGGAGGATATTGTGCAGGAATGCTGCCGGCTGGCAAAGGACGGCGTGCGCGAGGTCATGCTGCTGGGGCAGAACGTCAATTCTTACGGAAAGGGGCTGGAAGAGCCGGTCACCTTTCCGCAGCTGCTCACACAAATTGAGCAGATTCCGGGAATTGACAGAATCCGCTTCATGACGCCGCACCCGAAGGATTTTTCGGACGAGCTGATCGATGTGATGAGTCATTCGGAGAAGATCTGCAACCATGTGCACCTGCCGCTTCAGTCCGGGAGCAGCCGGATTCTCGCGCGCATGAACCGGCACTATACAAAGGAATCCTATCTGGACCTTGTGAGAAAAATCCGCGAAAAAATTCCGGATGTATCGCTGACCACAGACATCATCGTCGGCTTCCCGGGAGAAACCGAAGAAGATTTTCAGGACACCCTGGACGTGGTGCGCAAAGCCCGCTTTGACAGTGCCTTTACGTTCCTGTACTCAAGACGGCACGGCACGCCGGCAGCTGACATGGAACAGGTGCCGGAAGAGATTGCGAAGGAGCGCTTCAGCCGGCTGCTGCAGGTGGTGGATGAAACGGCTGCCCGCGAAAACAGCCGCTACGTCGGCCGGACAGAATCAGTGCTCGTGGAGCAGGTGAACGAACATGACACTTCACTTGTGACTGGGCGCATGACCAATAATCTCCTGGTGCATTTTCCGGGAGATCGTTCACTGATCGGCCAGATCGTACCCGTAAAGCTTGTGAGCTCGAAGGGGTTCTATTATATGGGAGAGAAAGTGTGAGGAACAGGAGCGGAAAATGGCATTCAGCCCTATGATGCAGCATTATCTGCAGATGAAAGAACAATACAAGGACTGCATCCTGTTTTACCGGATCGGCGATTTTTACGAGATGTTCTTTGACGACGCGAAGCTGGTTTCGCGCGAACTGGAGCTGACGCTCACCGGAAAAGAATGCGGCACGGCGGAACGTGCGCCGATGTGCGGTGTCCCGTTTCACGCGGCGGATACCTATATCGACCGTCTTGTGAAAAACGGGCACAAGGTCGCCATCTGCGAGCAGATGGAAGATCCGAAGATGGCGAAGGGACTTGTGAAACGCGATGTGATCCGCGTCGTCACGCCGGGAACCAATATGGAGCCCGGGGCGCTGGATGAGTCCCGCAACAACTACCTGATGGGAATCGCATATCTCGGGGATAAACTGGGGATCGCATACTGCGACTATTCGACAGGCGATTTTTTTGTCACTGAAGTGAAGGACAGCCGGGAACTCTTTGATGAGATTGCCAAGATCAGCCCGGCGGAAATCATCACAAATCAGTATTTTGCCATGAGCGGAATTTCCCTCGACGATCTTGCCCAGCGGCAGCACATCTGCATCAGTGCACTCGACAACCGATACTTCGATGAAGAAACGATCAAAAACCGCATGAAAGAACATTTTCATGTGGCAGTTCTTGACGGGCTGGGGCTTGGCGATTTTCCGACCGGATTCTTTGCGGCGGGCGCTGTGCTCAACTACCTGTACGAGACGCAGAAGAACACGCTGCCGCACATCACGCAGATCACGCCGTATCTGACCGGCAAATACATGCTCATCGACAGCTCGTCAAGGCGCAATCTCGAACTCACGGAGACACTCCGCGAGAAGGCAAAGCGCGGGACGTTGCTGTGGGTGCTCGACAAGACAAAAACGGCGATGGGGGCCAGAACGCTTCGAAGCGTCATCGAACAGCCGCTTCTTGACAAAAAGGAAATTATCAAGCGCCAGGATGCCATCGAAGAAATGCTCACGCACGGAGCGGACCGCGAGGAAATCCGGGAGTATCTGAATGCTGTGTACGATCTGGAGCGGATCATGACCCGCATTTCCTGCAAGACGGCAAACCCGAGAGATCTGATCGCGTTCCGCACGTCCATCGGGATGATCCCGCCGGTAAAAGCGCTTCTTGACGGCGCGCACGCACAGCTTCTGAAAGACATTTACAGCGGTCTGGATGACTGCCGGGATCTGTATGATCTCGTTGAAAAGGCGATCGTCGATGATCCGCCGATTCTGCTGCGCGAAGGCGGCATCATCCGGGAAGGGTATTCGGAAGAAGCTGACCGGCTGCGCAAGGCAAAGACGGACGGAAAGCAGTGGATCGCCGATCTTGAGGCAAAGGAACGGGAAGCAACAGGCATTAAAAATCTTCGGATCCGCTATAACAAAGTCTTCGGCTATTATTTTGAAGTCACCAATTCCAACAAACAGCTGGTGCCGGAAAGCTGGGAGCGCAAACAGACCCTGACGAATGCCGAACGCTACACAACAAGCGGTCTGAAAGAACTGGAAAGCACCATTCTGGGTGCAGAAGACCGTCTCACTTCGCTCGAGTACGACCTCTTCAGCGAGGTCCGCGAAAAAATTGCCTCTCAGATTGACCGCGTCCGTGCGTCCTCAAAGGCACTGGCAGCGCTCGATGTGATCTGTTCCCTGGCGAAAGCGGCAGAACAGAACAATTACGTGCGGCCGAAGATCAATACCCGCGGTGTCATCGACATCAGGGAAGGCCGCCATCCTGTCGTCGAAAAAATGCTCGGGGACGAACAATTCGTGGCAAATGACACCTTCCTCAACAAGGAAGATGACCGCATCGCCATCATTACCGGCCCCAACATGGCCGGAAAGTCCACCTACATGCGCCAGACGGCGCTGATTGTGCTCATGGCGCAGACCGGATCATTTGTTCCTGCCGAATCGGCCAACATAGGGCTTGTAGACCGCATTTTCACGCGCGTGGGAGCAAGCGACGACCTTGCGAGCGGCCAGAGCACCTTCATGGTCGAGATGACTGAGGTGGCCAACATCCTCAACAATGCCACGCCCGACAGCCTGCTGATTTTAGACGAGATTGGGCGCGGGACATCGACGTATGACGGACTCGGGATTGCCTGGGCGGTTGTGGAGTACATCGCCACGAACCGCAGACTCGGGAGCAAGACACTGTTTGCTACACACTATCACGAGCTCACGGAACTGGAAGGCAAGATCCCGGGCGTCAAAAACTACTGCATCGCGGTAAAAGAACACGGCGAAAATATAGTGTTCCTGCGCCGGATCGTGCGCGGCGGGGCCGACAAGAGCTACGGCGTTCAGGTGGCCAGACTTGCCGGTATCCCTAAGCCGGTGCTGGAGCGGGCTGCAGAACTCGTCGAGGAACTCTCCGGCGCAGATATTTCCAAGAATGTCGCGCGGATCGCTGAAGCCGGAGTTCCGGCACACACCGCTAAAAAAGCGAAGGAGGCGGTGAAAGACTATCCGGACGAACAGCTGTCACTGTTTGAAAAGCCGGAAAGTCATCAGCAGGAAGGTGCAGAAGGGCTTGTACAGGAAATCCGGAATCTCGACATCACGCATATGACACCGCTAGACGCGCTGAACAAGCTGTTTGAGCTTCAGGGAAAGGCAGGTCGTCTTTCATGAGCATTCACGTTCTGGACGAAAACACAATCAATCAGATCGCTGCCGGCGAAGTAATCGAACGTCCGAGTTCGGTGGTGAAGGAACTTGCGGAAAATGCCGTCGATGCCGGCGCAACAGCCATTACCATCGAGATCCGCGATGGCGGCATCAGTTATATACGGGTCAGTGACAACGGCAGCGGAATTGCAAAAGAGGATATCCGGCTCGCCTTTGTCGCGCACGCGACTTCAAAGATCCGTGACGCCGAGGATCTGATCGGCGTCACGAGCCTGGGCTTCCGCGGAGAGGCTCTCTCATCCATCGCCGCCGTGGCACAGGTCGAAGTGAGCACAAGGCAGCGGGATTCTCAGGCCGGCTATACGTACAAGATTGAGGGCGGAAAAGAAAAGGAGCTGACGGAAGCCGGCGTCCCGGCAGGGACGACATTTATCATCCGGAATTTGTTCTTCAACACACCTGTCAGAAGACGGTTTCTCAAGTCGGCGGCGGCGGAAGGAGCATATGTCGGCGCTCTGATCGAGCGCATGGCGATGTCACACCCTGATATTGCGTTCCGGTTTGTGAATGGCGGCCGTCTCAAGCTTTCAACCAGCGGCAGCAACAACCTGAAAGATATCATCTACAGTATCTACGGGCGCGATGTGGCGGCCAATCTGCTGCCGGTTCATGCGCGCACACAGGGCGCGGAGCTCACCGGTTTCATCGGCAAGCCGTCGGTGTCGCGCGGAAGCCGGTCAGCGGAGAATTATTTCGTCAACGGCCGTTTCATAAAGTCCGCGTCGATCACAAAAGGGATCGAGGAAGCTTACAAGGGGTATATTATGCTCCACAGCTTTCCGTTCACCGCGCTGATGCTGACGATGAATGCGACGATGACCGATGTGAACGTTCACCCGCAGAAGCGGGAACTGCGCTTTACCAATGAGGGACTCGTCTACTCCTTTGTGCTGCAGGGAGTCAGGGCGGCGCTCGACGGACATGATCTGATTCCGGAGATTGCACCGGGGAGTACCGCAGCGGATGAAAGCAGCAGCTTGAGACAGAGCGGGGAAGGAACCGAAGAAAAGGAAGAAACCGCGCGGATTCAAAAGGATGACGTCCCGGAATTCCCGCTTTTTTCAGGTCAGGTAGCTGACAACCACAGTCACTACGGGGCGTCTTTTCTGGAAAGACAGGATTCGCTCCCAAAACCGGAAATCGTGCCGGAAAGTACGATGCAGACTGGGCAGAACACAGAAGCTGAAGCGCCAGAAACTGCGAATAAGCCGGAAGAACTGAAAGAGCTGAAGGAAGAAAAGCGGGAAGAACAGAAAGAAGAGGCATACCGGGCAGCCGGAGCGTTCCTTGAGGAACAGGAAAAAAAGGAAAGGTCTGCTGCGCTGGCTGAAAAAAAGGAGAAAGCGGCCGCGGCAGTCCCGGAGCAGATGGAGCTTGATACGGAGACCGAAAAACAGATCCCGTACCGGCTTGTCGGGCAGTTCTTCGGAACGTACTGGCTTATTGAGCACGGCGATGAAGTGTTTTTCATGGATCAGCACGCCGCGCACGAGAAGGTGATGTTCGAGCGGTTCATGCGCCGCTACCGGGCCCGGAAGATTGATTCGCAGATGATCCTGCCTGTTGTCATCGAGACGGATGCAGCCCAGGAGATGACGCTTAAAGAGAACATCGATTCTTTCAAGGCTCTTGGATACGAGATCGAAGAATTCGGAGAAGGAACATACCGGCTGACGGGGATTCCTGCCGGTCTTCCGCCGCTTGATTACCGGGCACTTTTCCTGGATCTGCTTGACAATCTTGGCAGCGGCGGCGGTACCGATCTGATCACTGAAAAAATTGCGTCGATGTCCTGCAAGGCGGCCGTCAAGGGAAATACACGTCTTTCATTTCAGGAAGCTGACGCACTGGTGCAGGAGCTGATGAAAGCGGAAAATCCGTACAACTGCCCGCACGGCCGCCCGACGCTTATCCGCATGACAAAGTATGAATTCGACCGGAAATTCCGGCGGATTGTCTGAGGCGGTCCGTTATGAATACAGACAATGAAAAGCAGAAAGCGGTCGTGATCGCCGGCCCCACTGCATCCGGCAAAAGCAGTTGCGCGGTGGCGCTGTGTCATCTGACGGGCGGCGCCGTGCTTTCTATGGACTCCATGCAGATCTACCGGCGCATGAATATCGGAACTGCGAAAGTGACAAAAGAGGAAATGCAGGGCGTAAGGCATTATCTGATCGATATTCTGGATCCGGATGAACCCTGCAGCATTTCTGACTTTCAGCAGGCGGCTGATGAGGCGCTTTCTGAGTGCAAAGCCCGCGGCGTACTTCCGGTTCTTGCCGGTGGTACCGGCTTTTATCTGCACGCTGTTATGTACGGCAACGATTTTGGCGAGGATACGGGTGCAGATGAGAGTCTGCGGGAGAGCCTTATGGCATTTGCCAGGGAAAACGGCGCACAGGCGCTTCACGAAAGACTTGCAGCGGCGGACCCGGCGGCAGCGGCGCAGATTCACCCGAACAATATCAAGCGGGTGATCCGGGCTCTGGAGTATTACAAACAGACGGGAAAGCCGATATCAGAGCACAATCAGGCGGAGAGGGACCGCAGGCCGCGCCTTGATTTTGCAGGCTTTCTTCTTACGGAAGACCGGGAAAAGCTTTACGCAAGGATCAACCGCCGGGTGGATATCATGCGCGAGGCGGGGCTCACAGAAGAGGTACGGACACTGCTTCAAGAAGGCCTTGCGCCCGGCGCAACATCGCTTCAGGCGATTGGCTACAAGGAAATCGTGACGTATCTTGACGGGACGTGCACGGAAGACGCAGCATACGAGGCAATCAAGGCAAACAGCCGTCACTACGCAAAGCGGCAGCTCACATGGTTTAAACGCGAGCCGGGGCTGGAGACAATCGACATTGACCAGTTTGATCTTGACCCGGAGAAAATAGCCGGATACATGCTGGAACGGATACGAGAAAAAGGAATATGGGGATAAATGGGTACGACAACTGAGGAACTGTATGAAAAAAGCTTTGGCATCAGCCGTGATGTTCTGAATTTCGGGCGCGCGGTGCTGGCCGAACTGACAGAAAATTTCCGGAAAATCGACGATGACGCAGAA
The DNA here is from genome assembly GCA_900314255.1 of uncultured Lachnospiraceae bacterium. Lineage (GTDB taxonomy): Bacteria > Bacillota > Clostridia > Lachnospirales > Lachnospiraceae > UBA4285. Next base: position 34,730 of record OMUP01000137.1, read on the forward strand.
TACAATCAGGCATGTGTCGTCGCCGCGATGCAGAAGGAAGGCGTGGCAGAAATGCACCTGTCCGGTACGACCGGATACGGGTACAACGACGAGGGCAGAGATACGCTCGAACGGGTTTATGCGGACATCTTCCATACAGAAGACGCACTTGTGCGCCAGCAGATTGTGTGCGGGACTCAGGCCTTGAACATCGCTCTGCAGGCGAACCTGCGCGCGGGTGACGAGATGCTCTCACCAGTCGGAAAACCGTACGACACGATGGATGAAATCATCGGTCTGCGCCCCTGCCCGGGGAGTCTCGCCGATCACGGCGTGACCTATACCCAGGTTGACCTGAAGGAAGACGGGAGCTTTGATTACGAAGGCATCCGCTCGGCCATTAATGACCGCACGAAGCTGGTCGAAATTCAGCGTTCCAAAGGCTATTCATCAAGACCATCCTTTACTGTCAGTCAGGTGGCAGATCTCATCCGTTTCATCAAATCCATCCGCAGCGACATTATCTGCATGGTTGACAACTGCTACTGCGAGTTCGTCGGAAGAGAGCAGATCGGAGATTTCGGAGCGGACATGGTCGTCGGATCTCTGATCAAAAACCCGGGCGGCGGTCTTGCGCCGTGTGGCGGCTACATTGCCGGTACAAAGCGCTGCGTTGAGGCTGCCTCGTATCAGCTCTATTCGCCGGGACTCGGGCGCGAAGTCGGCCCGACGATGGATATGAACAAATTGTTTTATCAGGGGATATTCCTCGCTCCCATCATCACAGCAGGCGCCCTGAAAGGAGCCTTGTTTGCCGCCCGTGCCTATGAAAAGCTGGGATTTTCCTGTTTCCCGTCTTCCGGTGATGAGCACGCTGACATTGTAGAAGCCATCGAGCTTAAGAGCCCGGAAGCCATGATTGCATTCTGCACGGCCATTCAGGCTGCAGCACCGGTAGACAGTATGGCGGCTCCGGAGCCCTGGGATATGCCTGGATATGACGATCCGGTCATCATGGCGGCGGGGGCATTTGTGCAGGGATCGTCGATCGAACTGTCCGCCGACGGGCCGATCCGTCCGCCTTATACGGTCTATCTGCAGGGCGGCCTGACATGGGAACACGCAAAGCTCGGTGTGCTGATGACACTACAGAAACTGAAGGATTCCGGGATCATCCGGATTTCCTGACGCGAAAAAAGCTGCATGAACTGACATTTCAAGGGCCTGCCTGACTTTTTTAAGTTTCGGGCAGGACTTGTGTTATAATAAAGCCGGCTGTCTGCCCTTTCTGATTTACCGGAAAGGGGCATTAAACCATGAATAAATCGGCGGAAAAAACAAAAACGACAGAGCGGCGCGGCGATATGCGGCCATATGAGAAGGTCGAAGCTGCCGGACCGGAAGTGCTGACAGACCAGGAACTTCTTGCGGTCATTCTGCGCACCGGGACCAATGGCATGGGTGTGGAAGAACTCGCCGGAAACGTTCTGGCGACATCAGGCGGTGCCGGTCTGATCGGCCTTCGGCGCATGAGTCTGAAAGACTTCAAGAATGTGCACGGGATCGGGAGAGTCAAGGCGATTCAGCTGACATGTATGTGTGAAATCGCGCGGCGGATCCACAAACAGAGCGCCGGAAAGAGGCCGGATTTCTCCGTTCCGTCTGCCGTTGCGGACTATTACATGGAGGATATGCGGCATCTTGAGACAGAGCGGCTCATCGTCGCCATGCTGGATAACCGCTGCCGGCTGATTTCCGATACAGTTCTTACGATCGGAACGGTCAACGCATCACTCATTTCAGTGCGCGAAGTTCTGATGAGCGCTGTCCGCTGCGGCGCGGTCAGTTTTGTCGTTCTGCACAATCATCCCAGCGGAGATCCGGCGCCGAGTTCCCGTGACATATCGGTTACCAGGAGACTAAAAGAAGCTGGTGACGTCATCGGAATTCCGCTGACCGATCATATTATCATCGGTGACAACCGCTATTACAGCTTTGTCGAGAGCGGTTGTCTTTCAACTGCAAAGAAAGAGTGAATTTGTTTTGGCATCTCGAATTTACGGCCTTGATATAGGGACAGATTATTTCCGGATGTGTTCGATGAACCGGATACTGGATGAACGCTGCTGCATTGCGCTGGAGAATAAGAGCGATGTGCGCGCAGCCGGAGACGAAGCATATGATATGGCGGAAAAGGCTCCGGCCAGTATCCGGGTCTCCTTTCCGGTGAAGGAAGGCGTCATCGCGGGGCTTGCCGATATGCAGCTTCTGACGGCGCAGATGTACCGGAAGTTAAATGACGGAAAGCGCGTGAACGGGGCGGATTTCTGCATTGCAGTCCCGACGGACATCAGCGGCGTGCAGCGCCGTGCTTTTACCGATGTGATATACCGTGCAGGGCTCAGAGAACACAGCGTCAGCATTGTCGACATGCCCATTGCCTGCGCCGTCGGTGCCGGCATTCATATTTTCTCGGGAACACCCTCGATGATCGTCAACATCGGCGGATCGCGGACCGGCATTGCTGTCATTGCAGAAGGCGGTATCGCGGCGTATTCGGCCGTGCCGGTCGGAGGCGATCTGTTCGACGAGAAAATCATACAGACTGTGCGCCGTGGCTATAATCTGCTGATCGGCCACAAGACTGCAGAAAACCTCAAGAAGCAGATCGGAAGTGCTCTGCCGGGAAGTCCGCAGGTCAGTGTCTCTGCATTCGGGCGCAATGTTCTTTCCGGGCTGCCATCCCGCAGCACGATCACGGCTGATGTCATATGTGAGGCTTACGCGTCGGATCTGAAGCAGATCGGCGCAGCGATCCTGTCAACTCTGGAGAAAACGCCTTCTGTCACAGCCGGTCAGATCCGGGAGAACGGATTTTATCTGACAGGCGGAACGGCCCTGATGCGCAATATCCGGCCGTTTCTCACCAAAGAGACGGGAATTCCCTGTGCGGTTGCACCCAGCCCGTCAGAGGCTGCCATACGCGGCATCATTGCCATCGCATCAGACCGGCAGCTGGCCGGAATTGCCCGCAGACCGGAAAATGAACTGTTCTGACGCGGCATTCGGATATTGAGGATAAATATGAAACAGCGACTGAAAGCATTCTTTACACCGGTCCGGATTTTTGCACTCACATTGTTTGCATGCATCATCCTGGCTCTGATTTCATTTTTCAGCAGCACGGTTTCGACGGTTCTGCGGACCGGACTTGACACGATCATTGTTCCGATGCAGAAAGGCATCAACAGTCTCGGCGGCGTCATCTACGATCATTCCGTGAATATGGCGACACGGGCGGAACTGGAAGCTCAGGTTGAAGATCTCACCAGCCAGATCGAAGATCTTCAGGCCGAGAATCAGCTGCTGCAGCAGGACGCTTATGAACTGTCACGGCTGCGCAGTCTGTATGCACTGGACGAGCAATATGCGTCCTGGCCGAAGACGGCAGCGAGAGTTATCGGCAGCGGATCGGACAACTGGGATATGGAATTTACAATCGACAAGGGATCTGACGATGGAATGCGGGTCGACATGAACGTCATTTCCGGAAACGGCCTTGTCGGCATTATCACCGAAGTATATCCGAACCGGTCTGTCGTGCGCTCCATCATCGAGGATAATTCCTATGTATCGGGGATGCTTTCCAGCAGCGGTGAAATCTGTTCTGTGCAGGGCGATATAACGCTGATGGAGAGCGGAAAAATCCGCGTCACGGACTTCAGTGCGGATACGGACGTCAAGGCAGGAGATGAGATTGTCACATCCAACATTTCCGACAAATACCTGCAGGGGATTCTGATCGGCACGGTGAGTGAAATATCGGTTGATGACAGTCAGATCACGAAATCCGGCACCATCACACCTGCCGCCGACTTTGAAAATCTTCAGGAAGTTCTGGTCATCACGACGACCAAGGCCGATCTGACAGGGGATAACTCATGAAATACAGACTGTACCAGATTGCGCTGATATTTGTGTTTTTCCTTGCGGAAACCGTTCTGGTGCCGCTCATCCGGGTGAGCGGAAACGGACCGGAGCTGCTTTTGCTGCTTCCGGTGTTCTTTGGATTTTTCGGCGGGCCGGTGGACGGCATTTTCGCGGGACTTCTGGCCGGGATCCTGGCAGATGTGTATGGCGGTACACTGCTGGGAACCAGCGCTTTTCTGTTTGTATGCTTCGGCTTCCTGAGCGGAAAGCTTCTGGAGAATGTCGAGCAGGAAGAATTTTTCTTTCCGATGATGCTGACTTTTGTGTCAGCGTTTCTGTATGAATGCGCAATGTGGTTCATCCTCTTTGTGCTGCACAATCGAATCGATGCGGAATTTTTCTTTACCCGCAAGATTCTGCCAATCAGCCTGTACACACTTGTGGCAGGCATTGCCCTGTATTTTCCGGTCCGCGCATTTGACCGGAAGATGAGGGAGGCGTACGGAACAGGAGAAAAGAGAAATGCAAAGAATCTTTCATGAAATTGCTGTCACAATCCGCAATATTTTCCGTCAGCGCCTTTTTCCGGTGCTTCTGGTCCTGGTCATCCTTTTCGGCGTGCTCTCAAAGCGCGTCTTTGCCCTGCAGATACTGAGCACGGACCAGTATACCAGCGGCCTTTCCAGCTCCATTGAAAAGACAATGTCGACCCAGGCTACCCGCGGCCGTATTTTTGACCGCAACGGTGTTCTGCTGGCCTACGACGATCTTTCTTATGCCGTCGTCATCTCGGATTCCGGATACTACTCGACGACGGAGGAGAAGAATGCAAAAATCAACAGCGGTATCGACAAAGCACTTTCCATCATCGAAAAAAACGGAGATTCATACCGCCAGGATTTTGATATGACCTACAACGAAGATACCGGCGAGTTCGAGTTTCTCGATTCCGGACGCACCCAGCTGGCGTTCCTGCGCGACGTATACGGCCTGTCTTCGATCAGTGAACTCACGACCGGGCAGCAGAACGCGACGCCGGAAGACGTCATCACATATCTCTGTGACAAATTCGGAGTAGACCGCAGCGCACAGCCGCCGGAATACATGCTCGAGCTTTTCTATCTTCGGATCCAGATGAATGCAAATTCGTACAGCCGCTACACGACATTTACCATCGCGACAGATATCAGCGACGAGACGATGGCAGCGATCCGCGAGAATGCGGACGATCTTGCCGGCATTGTGATTGATACCCGGACAGTGCGCCGCTACAACGATGCTCAGTACTTCTCGTCGATCATCGGCTATACTGGGACGATTTCCTCATCACAGCTCGAAGAACTGAACGCGGCCGGCGGATCGTACGACAGCAGCGAAACGGTCGGAAAGACCGGGATCGAGGCAGCGATGGAGACGGAGCTGGCCGGCACGAAGGGGACAAGAGACGTCTATGTGGACCGGTACGGCCGGATCACGGAGATTCAGAGCGAAAACGATTCCACAGCGGGCCATGATGTCTATCTGACCATCGATGCCAATTATCAGAAGGCGCTCTACGATTTCCTCGAAGAAGAACTTGTCCGTCTGATCAAGTCAAAACTCATCACATCCGGTGAGCAGCAGATCTATTCGGAGGACACAGGCATTCTTTCCGATTACATGATCCGCATGAGCGATGTGGGATATGCCTGCATCGACAACGGTCTGGTGTCCCTGTCCGGCATTGAGTCTGAGCAGACGCAGACGGAAGCGGCCGTGCATCAGACATATCAGGCACGCCGCCAGACGGTCAATGACTGGATCCAGGAACAACTGAGCGGAAGCGGAACGCCGTACAGCGATCTTTCAGACGAGTACCGGAATTACATCTGGCATATCTTTGAGATGCTCGAGGCAAATGGCATCATCAGCACCGATAAAATTGACACAACAGATGAGATTTACACGACCTTCACGGACGGCGGTGTCATCACATTCCGGGATTTTCTGGAGCACGCCGTCGCACAGAACTGGGTTTCCATGGATTCTCTGACGGACAGTTCCTATCTGAGTCTGGAAGATGCATTCTCTCTTCTGACGGATTACATTACGAATGAGCTGTCTTCAGACCGGAATTTCACGGAAATGGTGTACAAGTATCTCTTTGAAGACGGATCACTCACAGCCAGACAGATGTTCATGCTTCTGTACGAACAAGGATATCTGCAGGACACAGACGGGTACTACTCCCAGCTGGCCAATGGCACCATTGCCCCGATTGATTATTTTGAGACGGCGCTTGACAAGCGGATTATCACACCAGGTGAGATCGGCCTGATCGTGTGTTCAGGCTCAGCGACAGTCGTTGACCCGAACAGCGGACAAGTGCTGGCCATGGTGTCCTATCCGGGATATGACAATAACCGCATGAGCGGTACGATCGACAGCAGTTACTACACGCAGATCAACCTGAACAATTCAAGACCGATGTACAACTGGGCGACACAGTCCCAGACAGCACCCGGCTCATGCTTTAAGATCGTCACGGCAGTCAGTGCGCTGCTCAACGGAATTGTGACGCCGGACACGGAAATCTACTGCTCCGGTCTGTTCACCGAGGTTACGCCGAACCCGCACTGCTGGATTTATCCGGGCGAGCACGGCGCTGAGACTCTGTACGAGGCAATCCGCGATTCGTGCAACGTCTACTTCAACACACTTGGCTATGAGCTCGCAAAGAGTCAGGACGGCACATATAACTCAACGTATGCGACCAATATCCTGAAGTCTTATGCAGAAGCGCTTGGTCTGGCTTCAGAAACCGGCATTGAGATCGCGGAATCTGAGCCTCAGCCATCTACTACCAACGCCATTGCGTCCGCAATCGGACAGGGCACTGCCCGGTTCAGCTGTCTGAATCTTGCCCGCTACGCGGCGACGATCGCGAACCGAGGAACAAATTACAAGTCTTCTCTTATCTACAAGATCACAGAATACGGAGGCGATACGATCAGTGCGTTCACTCCGGAGGTGACCTCGACATTTACCATGGATCCGTCTTACTGGGATGAGATTTTCAAGGGCATGCGGCTGGTGAGCAGTATGTATCAGCCTCTGACAAATCTGTACGACCAGATTGCTATCGCCGGCAAAACGGGTACGGCACAGGATGACCTGACGAAGCCGTCGCATGCGAACTACATTTCATTCGCACCTTACACGGATCCTGAGATCGCGCTGGCCGTAAATATTCCGTATGGTTACGGTTCTATCAATGCGACGGCTGTAGCGGCGGATTTCTACCGGTATTATTACAGTCTGAACACGGAAGACGAGATACTCTCGAATCCGGCACTGAATGAATCAGCTGCCGAACAACAGCTCGTAACAAGCACAACGATGCTGTCTGAGTGACAGGCGGGAAAGGAGGAGACCGGACATGACACAAAGAATTGCGATTCTTTCAGGTAAAGGAGGCACTGGCAAGTCGCTTCTCACCTGCGGAATCGGGGAAGCGCTGGCCCGAGAAGGGAAAACGGTGCTTCTGGTCGACGGAAGTCAGGGTCTGCGCAGCCTGGAACTGTTTCTTGGAATGACGGAGGGAATTCTGTATTCATGTCCGGATCTGGCAGCGGGCAGCTGCTCTCCGGAGGACGTACTGATTGAAGACGATGTCCACCCGGGGCTCTGGCTTCTTCCGGCGGCGCAGAATCTGGCTTCGGACCAGGATCTTGCAGAAAATTACGAGAAAGCACTGCAGATGATACAGGAAGGCGGTACGGATATTCCGGAATTTGATTTTATCCTGACTGACTGCGGCGGCAGTCTTGAATCGCAGCTTGCGCTGGCCTCACTTTCCGAGCGGCCGGTGCTGGCTGTCACGCCGGATCCGGCCGGCCTCAGGGCGGCGGACAAACTTCGGAAGCTGACCAGCAAGGAGCCGGAGATGATTCTGAACCGCTTTGACAGCCGAGATCTGGCACAGCAGATCCTTCCGCCGCTGTCGGAGATACAGGAGATGCTGCCGCTTAAAATTCTGGGCGTATTCGAGGAAAATGACGGACTGCGCCGGGCTGTACTTACGGGCTCGGACATTCTGCAGGAGATGCCGGAATTTACAAATACAGCGCGCCGCATACTGGGACAGGATGCTGCACTGCCGCTTCTGCCAGGGAATTCCGGCAGGACGGCTGACGCGATTCCTCCGGAGGTTTCTGGCAGACGCAGAACATTCTGGAACCGGCTGTTTCGCAAAGGACAGAAATAAATGTTTAAAAAATATGAACTTCGCTATTACAATTTCCGCCTGCTGCTGCTGGTTCTCGCTACATCCGTGTACGGTGTGATTCTCATCAACTCGGCAGACGGCAGCTATACCCTGCGGCAGATTCTGGGTATTATCATCGGAAGCGCGGTCCTGATTCTTGCGTCTTTCTTTGACTATCACCGGCTGCTGAAGCTGTACTGGATTCTGTATCTGGTGCTGACGGCCCTGCTGGTTCTGACGCTTCTGTTCGGACGTGTTTCTCACGGCGCAAAGCGATGGCTTGTATTCGGACCGTTTTCACTGCAGGCTTCGGAGATCGGGAAAGTTATTCTGATTCTTTTTACGGTCAGGATGCTGTCCATTTACCGTGAAAAAATCAACAGCTGGAGTTTTCTGTTTCTTCTCTGGCTGATTCTTCTCGTTCCGCTGGCCCTGACGCTGCGGGAGCCTGACCTTTCGCAGACGATCCTCACTGCCATGGTTCTGTTTACGGTGATTTTCACATCAGGAGTCAGTTACAAAAAGATGGGACTGTTTTTCCTGATTGTGATTCCGCTCGCAGCGGGGCTGCTGTTTTATATTCAGAGGCCGGACCAGAAACTGCTGGCTGATTACCAGAGAACCCGTATCATGGCCTATATTGACCCGGAAAATTATGACGACAATGTCTATCAGCAGAAATATTCCGAGACAGCCATTGCAACGGGCGGGTTGACCGGGAAAGGATTGAATAATGAGGATCCTTCCTCACTTCTCAATGCCGGCTATATTCCGGAGGCACATACGGATTTCATCTTTGCAGCAGCAGGAGAGGAGCTTGGATTTGTCGGCAGCATGTCGATCATTCTTCTGCTGGCAGCCATCACGGCTGAATGTCTGTATGTCGGCTACAGGGCCCGGGACATGTCCGGAAGGCTGATCTGCACAGGAGTTGCCTGCTATATAGGGTATCAGTCCTTCATCAATATCGGTGTCGTCACCGGGATTCTGCCGAATACGGGCCTTACGCTGCCTTTCTTCAGCTACGGAATGAGTTCCATTGTAACGTTGTTTCTGGCAGTCGGGATCGTTCTCAACGTCAGTCTTCAGAGAAATATGGAGAAAGATGATGAGATAAATATTGAACATTTCCGGGGCTTCTCTTATTATCATCGGAGAGAGGACACAAACAGGCGAGGAGGTTTAGCATGAAAATTGCACTGATCGCACATGATTCAAAAAAAGAACTCATGCAGAATTTCTGCATTGCATATCGGGATATTCTTGCAAAAAATGAACTTTTTGCGACCGGCACGACCGGACGGCTCATTGAAAATGCCACAGGACTGCGGGTCTACAAATATCTGGCCGGATATCTGGGCGGGACAGAACAGATCTGCGCGCAGATCGAGGACAATACCTTTGACCTCGTGATTTTTCTGCGGGAAGCAAACAATCCGCACATCAACGATGTCGATCCCGGACACATCTGCAAGCTCTGCGATATCTACAATATTCCGCTTGCGACAAATGCGGCAACGGCCGAACTTCTGATCAAGGCCATGGACAGAGGCGATCTGGACTGGCGCGAGATGTATCAGTGACGGGGCAGACAGGAGATATAAGCAGCGGTGGCAGAAAAACAGAAGACCAAAAAGAACATCCTGCGAATCGGCCAGCGGCCTAAAATCGCCGTCGGCATCTTTCTGATCATTGTCTTTTATCTGATCTGCTTTACAGTCATGTACCTGACCAGAAAACACGTGCAGGTCTATGAAGTGAACACCGGTTCAGTGGCATATACGTCCACTTTCACCGGTATCGCCGTGCGGGAAGAAATGGTTGTCAATTCGAATTACAGCGGTACCTTCAACATCTACCAGCACGAGGGCAACCGGGTCAAAGCCGGTGATATTGTCTGCACGGTAGATGAGAGCGGCAAGGTGGCCGAGGCACTGTCCCAGTACACGTCCAGCGCCGGAGAGCAGCTTAACAGCGACGATATCCGCGCCATGATCACGTCGATCAATGCATACAAGACCAACTTCAGCAGCGAGGGACTCTCGGGGCTTTCTTCCCTGAAAAGCAACCTGAATTCCGTTATTCTGGGTGCCGTCACATCTGAAATTGAGGCCAATCTGGACAGCATACTGGCTTCCAGCGGACAGGCCGGTTCTTTTCAGTCACTGACAGCAGATCAGGCAGGGTACGTGGTGTACGAGACAGACGGCTGCGAATCACTGGACGATTCCAACTTCACGGCGGAAAGCTTCGATCAGTCCAGCTATGCCGAACAGAGAACGGAAAACAATGAGAGTATTTCAGCCGGCGACCCGGCGTACAAACTTATTACCAGCGAGAACTGGTACATACTCATTCAGCTGTCTAACAGTCAGATAAGTGCAAACGGGCTGCAGAACAAGACATCCGTGACCGTTGACTTTCTGGAAGACAACATCTCGACCACAGCCAACTTTCAGATCATCACAAAGGATGGTCTGAACTATGGCAAAATCACGCTGAACAAATACGTGGTACGCTACTGTACGGATCGTTTTATCAACATCCGCCTTGTGACCACAAGACCGGACGGTCTGAAAATCCCTGTCTCAGCCGTGGTTCAGCAGAGTTACTACGCAATTCCTTCCGAATATGTGACACAGGGAGGCCCTGACGGCAGCAGCGGTTTCATCGCCGAGACGACAGACAGCACCGGCGGCACTGTGCAGACATTCGTCAGCCCGAATATCCTGAGCGATCCGAAGGATTCCAGCACGGTGTATGTGAGCCGTGACGAACTGACTGAAGGAATCAGTCTTCTGGCGCCGGACTCGGATTCGCGGTATGTCATAGGTCCCACCGGTACTGTAAATGGTGTATACTGTATCAATACAGGGTACACTGTCTTTGTGCCGATCTACATAATTGATTCATCGGACGAGTATGTCATTGCCAGCACGACATACGGAGGCTTATCCAACTACGACCGCATTGTCCTGACTGCAAAAGACTTCTCGGAAAATGAGCTCATTTATTGAAAGATTTTTTGAAAGAAGGGATTATTGTGAACGAAACAGATGTTATCCGAAACAGAGATGCAGTTCTTGAAGAAATTGCTGCAGCCTGTGAACGCAGCGGCCGGGACCCGAAAGAAGTCACTCTGATTGCGGTCAGCAAGACCAAGCCGGAAGAGATGATTCAGAAACTCTATGACGGCGGCACCAGGGATTTCGGTGAGAATTATGTTCAGGAGCTGGATGCAAAAATCAATGATCTTCCAAAAGACATCCGCTGGCACATGATCGGACATCTACAGCGGAATAAGGTGAAATATGTTGTCGGCCGGACTGCCATGATTCATTCTGTCGACTCGCTTCGTCTGGCAGAAGAAATCAGCAAGGAATCTGCAAAAAAGAATGTTACATCCCGTGTTCTCATCGAAGTAAATGTGGCAGAAGAAGAGAATAAGTTCGGCTTTAAGCTTGATGAAGTGATTCCCTTTTTAAAAGAGGCAGCATCTCTTCCGAATATCCGGTTCTGCGGCCTCATGACGAGTGCGCCGTATACGGAAAATCCGGAAGAAAACCGGAAGTATTTTCGGGCTCTGAAAAAACTTGAGATTGACATTAACCGCTCTGGCATAGATAATATACAAATGGATGTTCTTTCCATGGGTATGACCAATGACTACCGCATAGCTGTAGAGGAAGGCGCCACATGCGTCAGGGTCGGTACGGCCATTTTCGGCGCGAGAGATTATTCTAAAAAATAAAATGGAGACTCTTTCAAATGAGTATTTTTAGTAAATTCGCAGACATTTTCAGAGAACCGGATGATGACTTTGATGACGATTACGACGATGATTACGGATATGATGACGAAGATGGCTCTGCTGTAAAGAGCAGACGGGCATCCAGATCCGGCAGTTCTGACGACGCAGCTTCTGATGAAAACGGCCGTCCGGTGCTGCGGCAGAAGAACAACAAAAAAATCGTTCCGTACCGCTCACAGGGAAAGGGAACCATGGAAGTTGTTGTTCTTAAGCCGGAAGGAATGGAAGATGTCAATGTCGTGACGGATACCCTTCTTCAGGGCAGAGCCGTCATTATCAATCTGGAAGGCCAGCGGATTGAAATTGCGCAGAGAATCATCGACTATACGTCTGGTTCCTGCTACGCCATCAGCGGCAATCTCCGTCGGATCACAAGCTATATCTTCCTTGTCACACCTCCGAACATCGAGATTTCCGGCGATGTGACAGAGCTCGCAAATTCCGGCGATATCGATCTGAATTCATACAGAAACGGATCGACCGTGCGCTTCTGAGTCGGGTTTGACGAACAATTTTCGGGATTCTGCTGTTCTTTTTCTGTATAAAGATGCAGCTTCACATTTATTAAAGCGTACTCAGCCATCTGTATCAGAACCTTTGCAAGAAGGCAGGCAGATGGCTTGTTTTTGTATATGGCAGATAAGAGGTCATTCATGAAAAGACTCATCGTGACAGACGGAGAAAAACCGATTTATCCGATTGTGATCGGAAGAGATTTTAAAACCCTGGCGGACGAACTTGCGGTGCAGAAACTCGCCGGACGAAAGGTCTGTGTCGTTTCCGAATCCACAGTCGGGCCGCTGTATGCTGACGAAGTCTGCACAGAGCTGTCCAAAACCGGAGCCAGTGTGTACCGCTTTATATTCAAGGCAGGAGAGGAAAACAAAAATCTCGGTGTCGTCCAGGATCTCTATGAATTCCTGATCAAAAATCATTTTGACCGCAAGGACATGCTTGCTGCACTGGGCGGCGGCGTGGTCGGCGACCTGACCGGATTCGCCGCGGCGACATATCTTCGCGGCATCCGCTTCATTCAGATCCCTACATCGCTCCTGGCGCAGACCGATTCGTCTGTCGGCGGCAAGACCGGTGTGGATTTCCGTTCTTATAAGAACATGGTGGGAGCCTTTTATCAGCCTGTACTTGTATATATGAACATGTCAGTCCTCTCCAGTCTTTCAAAGAGACAGTTTGCCTCCGGAATGGGAGAAATTATCAAGCATGGAATCATACGCGACCGGGACTATTTTGCCTGGCTCGCAGATCACGTGGAGGAAATCAAATCTCTTGACCCCGACACGCTCGAACAGATGATTTATGTCAGCTGCCAGATCAAGAAAGAGGTTGTGGAGCATGATCAGAAGGAGAAGGGTGAGCGCGCGATTCTGAATTTCGGACACACACTGGGCCATTCCATTGAAAAGCTCTGCGGCTTCACGCTGTACCACGGCGAATGCGTCGTGCTCGGAATGATCTGCGCCCTGCGGATCTCTCTTGTGCGCGGCCTGATTTCCCGCGCAGAATATGATTCCTGCATAAGTCTCTTTGATGCATTTGGATTTCCGCTCACGGTAAGCGGTATCTCGGCAGATGATGTAATCCGTGTATCCAAATCTGACAAAAAGATGGACAGAGGCGTTATTCAGTTTATTCTGATTCATCCTTTCGGGCATGCTGTCATTGATCGCACCGTGACCGACGAAGAGATGCGGGAAGCACTGAAAGAGGTGCTCCGGTGAACAAGACAAGCCTTGCAAAAAAACTTCTCTGGATGATCATACCTTCCGCACTGCTTATTCTGCTGGATCAGTTCACAAAGATTGAGGCGGCTGCCCGGCTGGCCGGCAAGAGCCCATTTGTCATCATTCCGGGAGCACTTGAGTTTTACTATATCGAAAACACCGGAGCGGCCTGGGGCATGATGGCCGGCGCCCGCACATTCTTCATCATTCTGACAGTTATCGTGATCGCCGCTGTTGTGTATGTTGTGATGCGGATTCCAGACCTTTCCCGGTACAAGATGCTTATGACCTCGGCAGTTTTTCTGATTGCCGGTGCCGTCGGCAACCTGATCGACCGTGTGATTCTTCACTACGTGAGGGATTTCATATACTTCAGTCTGATCGATTTTCCGGTTTTCAATGTCGCCGATATGTGTGTCACAGCCTGCGTCATCGCTCTGATCATCGGCATCTGCTTCATTTACCGCAATGACGACTTCGCATTTTTAAGACTGCATCAAAACAAGCAGCGCAAGGCGGAAGACGGAGACAGGTCATGAGCGGACAAAACGGAAAACGAAGTCTTACTGTGGACGCAGAAGACGCTGGAGCGCGGCTGGACAAGTATCTTGCTGATGAAATTCCCGAGTATTCCCGCACATTTTTTCAAAAACTGATCAAAGATGAAAATGTTCTGCTGAACGGGCGTGCGCCGCGTCCCAAAGACATGGTAAATGCCGGCGACACGATTGAACTTGAGATTCCGGAAGCTGTGGAACCAGAGATTGTTCCACAGGACATTCCGCTTGATATTCTGTATGAAGACAGTGATATCATTGTTGTCAACAAGCCGAAGAACATGGTCGTGCATCCTGCTCCGGGGCATCCTGACGGGACACTTGTGAATGCACTGCTGTATCACTGCCGTGGCAACCTGTCCGGCATCAATGGCGTCGCGCGGCCGGGAATCGTCCATCGGATCGACAAGGACACAACCGGCGTTCTCGTGGCGGCAAAGACAGATGAAGCGCATCGTTTTCTTGCGGAGCAGCTGGCTGTTCATTCCATTACCAGAGTTTACGAAGCAATAGTATACAATTCATTTTCATCAGATTCTGGTACGGTCGACAGACCTCTGGGAAGAGATCCGAAGGACCGGAAAAAATTTGCTGTCGTTGCCGGCGGAAGGCGGGCTGTGACGCATTATCAGGTGATCCATAATCTGGGAAACTACGCACATATCGCATGCCGCCTTGAAACAGGCCGCACGCATCAGATCCGTGTACACATGGCATACATCGGACATCCCCTGCTTGGTGATCCGCTGTACGGACCGTCAAAATGCCCTTTTCATCTGGAAGGACAGTGTCTGCACGCGCGGACACTTGGTTTTATTCACCCCAGAACGAAGCAGTATATGGAATTTGAGGCGCCGCTTCCGGCATATTTTCAGAAGCTGCTCAAGACTCTCGGTGAAAACAATGAAGTGAAAACAATGGAGTAAAATCCATATTCATTTGAATTTTACAGGTGTTCTGGTTATAATAGACTTACAAAAGACGTGAGGCTTTTGCCGGTAAGCCGCTGCAGCTAAGCAGGAGGAATTGAATATGGACAGTCGTACAGTTATCACGATAGGACGAGAGTTCGGTAGCGGAGGCCATGAGGTTGGCACAAAGCTCGCGGAGAAGCTTGGAATCAAGTGCTATGACAAGGAACTCCTTGAAGAGGCAGCCAAAGCCAGCGGGATGGCGCAGGAGCTTTTCCAGGCGCACGATGAAAAGCCGACGAACAGCTTTCTGTATTCACTTGTGATGGATACCTATTCGCTGGGGTATACCAACACGTATAATGAGATGCCGATCAATCACAAGATCTTTCTTGCTCAGTTTGATGCGATCAAGAAGCTGGCAGAGAAAGAGTCCTGTGTTATTGTCGGACGGTGCGCAGATTACGCACTGGAAGATGATCCATTTGCAGTCAGTGTCTGGATCGGAGCCAGCCTTGACAAGCGCGTTGCCCGAATCCGGAGACTGTATGATCTGAGCGAAGAAAAGGCGGCTGATCTGATTCAGAAGACAGACCGCAAGAGGTCCAACTACTATAATTATTACTCCAGCAAGAAGTGGGGAGAAGCAAAGAGTTATGATCTGTGCATCGACAGCGGCGAAATCGGTATCGATGGCTCGGTTGAACTGATCCTGAAATTCATTGAACTCAAAGAAAAGCTCCTCGCCTCCGGCGGTGCTGCAATCTGAATTTATCTGGCGGCTGTGTTCAGACACAGCCGCTTGTTTTTTTTACAATTAAGTACTATCAAAAGAGACTTTTTGTAAGTCAGAGACATAAAAACACCGGCACAGCACTTGAAATATGAAGCTGTGCCATTTATAACGCATAAATACACAGCAAATGTGTATGAATATTCTATATTTCTGCTTATTGCAAAGGTGCACATAAAAGACAGGTTATGTGCGCCTTTATTTTTTGCAGAAGGAGAGGAAAAGCAGACTATGAAGATCAATCCGAAATATCTGTCATTTTATTATCAGAACATGACCGAGATCCCCGATATTCGCCTGGATCCGGCAAAAACTGCGCTTCTGATCATCGATATGCAGAACGAATTTGTGCTTCGCGATTTCGGCGAAGCGGCGCGCTTTAAAGCTGAGGGCGACTGGGAACGCTGGATTCCGTTTCATGATCGCCTGGACAACGTGACAATTCCAGCATGCCGTAAGCTGCTCGACTATTTCCGTAAAACAGGTATGTATGTAACCTACGGGCGGATCGCAAGCCTGCGGGAAGACGGCGCAGACCGCAGCATGGTTCAGAAGTCAGAAGGCTGGAACGGAATGCTCCTTCCTGTAAATTCGAAAAATGCTGCCATCATTGATGAATTAAAGCCAGAGAAGGATGAAATCGTCGTGAACAAAACAACCGACAGCGTTCTGGCTGGTACCAACTATGCCCGTCTGCTCCGCAACATGGGCGTTGACACTGTGGTTGTATGCGGCATTGTCACGGATCAGTGCGTAGCCGGAACTGTCCGGGAGCTGGCTGACAATGACTTCCATGTAATCACAGTGGAAGACGGCTGTGCCGCTGCAGATCAGGAACTTCACGACGCAGAGCTGAAAATCATGAATATCATCTACTGTAATGTTCTTTCATCGGATGAAACGATTGAAGTCCTGGAACAGAATCGTCAGCGCGTGGCAAAAGAGAAAGCGGATGCTGCGCGATAAATTCAGGAGATAGTCACGGAATAAGGGGAAGGAGAGGAGAAAAGTATGGAAAGTGGTACAAGACTGAAGAAAACTCTGAGCATGCCACAGCTAATCGCTCTGGCTGCGGGCGGAATGATTGCCGCCTGGATGGTGGAAATCCAGTACTGGTTTGAGCTGACCGGTACTGGCTGCCTGATTGCCCTCCTGCTGTGCGGTATTCTGGTACTTCCGCTGTGCTTTGTGTACACGGAGATGACCACCATGCTGCCGTTTGCCGGAGGCGAGAATGTCTGGGTATCCAACGCATTCGGCTGGAACGCCGGCTGGATCATCTGCTGGTTTGTACTCCTGCTGTATGTCATGGCCATGCCGACTGTTTCTTATGGCATTGCCAGTATGATGGGATATCTGTTTCCGGTGACCAATCTCGAGGTAAAAACCCTTGCCGCCGCGATCCTTGTCGTCTGGTTCTTTCTGACGAATTTCGAACTCAAGTTCATTGCAAAATTACAGAATATCCTTTTCTGGTCTACGCTTATCGTATCACTGGCTGCGTCCTGCATTTTCATTGCAAGCGGATCCTGGAGTCTCTCGAACTTCACCGGTAATCTGCTGCCAAATGGCGGTTCCGGTATGGCAGCTGCCATTGCACTGCTCATCATGAAGTTCATTGGCTTCGACCTGATTCCGCAGATGTCGGAGGAGATTGCCTTTCCGAAGAAAAAGCTCTGGCTTGCCTTTATCGGGTCGCTTGGCTTCACGGTTCTTATCTATGGTATGGCTATTGTGGGTGTCGGCGGCATTATCACGCAGGACTGGGTTCTGCAGACAGACATCGTGGATCCTCGTGTGGCGGACATGATTGACATGCACTGGCTGGGAATTATTATTGTCTTGATGGGCATTGGAACCTGCCTCACGACCCTTTCCGGTTTCTGGATGGCAGCCTCCCGGACCTTGTTCGGCGCGGCAAAGCAGAATCAGTTCTCTTCACGACTTGCTCTGCTGAACAAGCATGGTCAGCCGGTTATCGCCAACATTATTGTCGGTATTCTGTCTATCTATTTTACCGTATTTGCACCGGACGCGTGGGTGAACTATATTTACACGATTTACGGCCTTACGGCTGGTATTGTATACCTTTCAGTATGCCTGTCCTTCCTGCGGCTCCGCAGAACACATCCGGAGTGGGAGAGACCTTACCGGCTGCGCGCTGGCTGGTTTTTCGGCCTTGTAGGCGTTGCCTTCTGCATCTATGTAATCATTGTATCTCTGACATCCATGGATGCCTCTGCCTGGGCTGCAATGGGCATTTATATCGCAGTAGGCGTTCCGTTCTTCATCTATGCACGGGTAATGCAGAAAAAAGATCCAGAGAACTGGAAGCAGATCATTACCAGCCCGGACAATCCGGATTTTGATACTCAAAATGTATCGGCCGGCTGATCTAAACGAATACTACCAACCTGAAAACCGGTCCTGGCTCACGAATGAGTCAGGATCGGTTTTTTAGTTATCACTGCTGTCAGAACTCCTGCGCAGATGCACTTTATTTCGCGCATTCCGCCGGTTTTCCTCCGCCTGGTCCGCATAGTGGCGGCGTGTGGTGTTGACGTCTTTATGGCCCAGTACATCGGCCACAAGGTATATATCATGCGTTTCCTGATACAGATTGGTGCCATAGGTAGAACGGAGCTTGTGAGGAGTAATGTGTTTGACTGTCGTTACTGTCTGAGCATACTTTTTCACCATATATTCAATGGAGCGGACCCCCAGACGCGTTCCTTTCTGAGAAAGAAACAGGGCATCCTTGTCAGGTTCCGCTGCTTTCAAGGCCTTTCGCTGGTCGAGATAGGGCAGGAGTGCATCCCGCACCTCGTCTCCAAAGTACACAAAGCTTTCAGCGCCGCCCTTGCGGATGATCCGGATACGGTCATTGTCCAGATCGACATCCTTCACATCCAGCCCTGCGCACTCTGATACACGGATGCCGGTTCCGAGCATCAGCGTAAGAAGCGCCAGATCGCGGCTCTTCAGTTTATTGTGAAAGACGAGCTGCTGCTTTGTCAGATGGTCACCGGACTCTACATTGTCCAGAAATTCGGCGACTTCATTCGGATCCATCCGAATAATTGCCTTGTCATGGATTTTCGGAACCTGGACTTTGACAGCCGGATTGGACGTAATTTTGTCCATGCGGTAAAGATAGGCGAACAGAGCACGGATTGAACAAAGCTTCCGCTTCAGTGCGCGGTCACCGTTAGAGACCAGCTCAGCCTGATCGTTGCGATAGACACGTTCATGGCGCAGAAAACTTTCAATCTGCTGGGCTGTAACGGAACCAAACTGTTCCAGTGTCACGTCCTTCATGTCCATGCCATTCATCGCCGGAAGTTCTGTCACCAGATACCGGAAGAAATTCCGGATGTCCCAGGCGTATGCAAGCTGTGTGCGCGGCTGCCGTGAGAATTCGATGGCATTGAAAT
The DNA here is from genome assembly GCA_900314255.1 of uncultured Lachnospiraceae bacterium. Lineage (GTDB taxonomy): Bacteria > Bacillota > Clostridia > Lachnospirales > Lachnospiraceae > UBA4285. The sequence continues at coordinate 54,133 of OMUP01000137.1, forward strand.
ACTCAGATACAAAAGGCGGGAGTTCTTTCAGAATTTCCGTGATCTTTTCAGCATAGACAACCTGATTTTGTTCGGTATATGTATTTGATTTATTCGGCATTTTAAGTACCTCAGAAACTGCGTCCACAGACTCGGAAGGCAAAGAGAAGCATGCATTTATTTATTCGCTAAACGCAAGTTTAACGAAATGATAGTGGCTTTTTTAGTATACAAGTCTTTCTGGCTCTTTTCAAGCTCTGTGCGCATTATCGGCCATTTCGGCCATTATCGGCGTTTGTCCGAACCTGAATCCGTACGTACAAGCCGGCCGCCGCTCGGGGCTGCTTCTTCTATCTGAATTCTTGCGGTTTTTGCGTACCGGCGCAGCTTTTCCTTCTCGCCTTCTTCGCAGATGGAAATATTTGTACCTTTTTGTCCGTTTCGACCGGTGCGTCCGGCACGATTCACAAAGGAGCGGATATCCTCCGGAAGTCTGTACTGAATGACAGCCGCGACGCCTCCGAGATTCATTCCGCGGCCCAGCGCATCGGTTGTTATCATAATATTGGTCTGGCCCTCGTCAAACCGCCGTTTCTGATTTCGGATTTCGTTTTTATCAGACCTGCCATCTATATATGATACTCTGTATCCGCGGCGGTTAAGCTTCATATAAATCTGTCGGATTTCATAACCGTTTGATGTAAACAAAAGGATTTTATCGTCTTTCTTGAAGGTATTGATTATCTGACGTGCAGTCTCAAATCGCAGCCGAAGGGTTGTGAATACCGCGATATTGCGCACGGTATCCGGAATATGCATGGAAGAATCTCTGAATTCTGTATACGAATGCTTCAGCATGGCATCAAACAGGAACTCCGCACGCCGGTTCAATGTGGCTGAAAAACCAAGGAACTGTGTATCTCTCCAAAGCTTTGATGCGATATATATGCAGTCATCCCTGAATGAATGACTGGCAAGTTCATCTGCTTCATCCAGCACAAGAACCTGTGTCATATCCGGAAATGCCTGCTTTAATCCTAGATTCTGTACATGAAGCTTTTTTTCATTGATATATTTTCGGATAACTCCTGGTGTTCCGACAATGAAATTCGGGTGCTTTTTGCGAAGTTCTTCAAGCTGTCGGTTCCGGTTGCCTTCTGTCAGAAGTGACATCACTGAAAAGTCAAATCGCGGACCGGCTTTCTTAAGATCCTGAATCTCCCGGACAATCTGATGAACAAGTTCAGAGGATGGAACGAGAATGATGCCAAAGAGCCCGCTCATCGTCAGCGGATTATAGCGAACAGCAATAGGAAGCAGATAGGAAAGCGTTTTCCCGGAACCTGTCTCCGCCATGCCAAGAAAACTCTTTCCGGCTGCGATAAGGGGGTAAGAATTGGTTTGAATGGAAGTAGGGGTATTAATACTCTTCTCTTTCAGATAGGCCGTCAAATCGGCCGGAACACCAAGATCTGAAAAGGAAGGATTCTGATATGACTGTTTCATCGGGTAACCTCACGGATAGAATTAAACCAGACCCGTAATGAAAATTACGGAAGGCAGGTCCGGCTTAATCCTTGAGTTTTACCGGCTTTGTCTGCCTTTGGTTCTTATAAAAGACTATCACAAATCTGTCAGGTTTTCTATCCGGATGTCAGACCGGTGTGTGCCGCATACCAGTCATCAGCGCGCAGCCGAATCCGCATCTGCCCAGTAATAAATCACCAGCCTGCTGCCTGCTTTGATGGTATTGTCTGTGAGACCGTTCATTTTTTTCACGCTCTTTATATAGTCTCTGCGGTTTTCACAGGAAGAATCGTAATACCGACCGGCAATATCCCAGAGCGTGTCATGGTTTTCAATGGTTATGCTTGTATAGTATTTCGTTTTAGGCTCACCAGATGCCGATTTTGCGGATACATCGGAAGTACGGATCATAACCAGTACCATGATCGTGGCAGCTGCCATCAGAACAAAAAGCCGCGCTCTTCTCCTCTGACTGTTCTTTCTGCGTGCGGCAGCGTTGTGGCGTTTTCCTGTGTGATGAATGTCATGTCTCGCTGTATATGTCATTGTACGCCCCCTCGTTCGAAACGAACAAATGTTCTTATATGGCCATTATAGCATGCGAACATTTGTTTGCAAGCAGAGAATCGAAAATATGTTCGATTCTCTGCTGCCAGGAACGGTGACGTTCAGTTGAACCGACACAATCAAAAAAACCGGAATCGGATATATACATCCGACTCCGGAAACATTTGCCATTTAAATGTTTGTTCAGGCAGCTGCTGCCTTTGGCGTTCTACTCATGCGGTACTGTATGAAGACCGATCCGAATACGAGAACCAGACCGATGATATCGGTCACTGTTTCCGGTGCGATCAGCATCAGGCCGCCGATGGCAAAAACAATACGGAGAATGACAGGCACCTTTATAAACAGATACCCCTCAAAAGCCGCGCCGAGGGCAAAGAGGCCGATGAGTGTTGTACAGGTCACGACGATCACGTCCAGAGGCGTTGAATTGACCAGAATCAGCGCCGGGTTATAACAGATCACATAAGGAACGATAAAGGCCGCTATCGCCAGCTGAGAGGCTCTGAAAGCTGTCTTCATCGGATTTGCCTTTGCTATTGCAGCACCTGCATAGGCAGCCAGTGCGACAGGCGGCGTAATGTCGGCCACAATTCCGAAATAGAAGACAAAGTAATGGGCGGCGATGGCAGGTACACCCATGCGGATCAGGATCGGCGCACAGGTTGCCGCCATGATGCAGTATGTTGCCGTAGTCGGTACGCCCATGCCAAGGACTATGCAGCAGAGCATCGTGAGAACCAGTGCGATGATGAGATGTGTACCGGCCACTTTGATAATACCGTTGATAAGCTCATTGGCAAGACCGGTCATCGTGATGGATCCGGAGATGATGCCGGCGACACCGCAGGCAGCTGCCACAGTGATCGTGCCCTTTCCTCCTGCTTCCAGTGCATCAAAGAATTTTTTCGGAGTGATTCTGTTTTCCTTGTTAAACAGGCTCACGACAATCGAAAGCACAATGGAGTAAGCTGCTGCCCTCTGCATGGTCATATAGTTTCCCGAAACCCAGATGACAAGCATGACGAGCGGAAGCAGCAGATAAAGCTTGCGGACAAGATCGCCGATGTGCGGAAGCTGGTCTTTCGGCAGACCCGCGAGGCCTTCCTTCTTTGCTTCCATGTGAACAGAAATGAAAATTCCGCTGAAATACAGAAGTGCCGGTATAATTGCCGCCACCAGAATCTGCGAATACGGAACGCCCAGGAAATCAGCCATCAGAAATGCCGCGGCGCCCATGATCGGCGGCATGATCTGGCCGCCGGTCGAAGCGGCTGCCTCTACAGCACCGGCGAATTCCGGCTTGAATCCGGTTTTCTTCATCATCGGAATCGTGACAGAACCTGTCGTCACGGTATTGCCCACCGATGAACCGGAAACCATGCCGCACAGCGCGGAGGAAATTACAGACACCTTTGCCGGTCCGCCTGAATATTTGCCGGCCACGCAGTTTGCGAGAGAAATGAAAAACTGCGAAATTCCGGTCCGCTCAAGGAAAGCTCCGAACAGAATGAAAATTACAATATACCTTGAGCAGACATTGACAGGCGTCGAGAAAATGCCTTCCTTCGTGTAGAAAATGTTGCGGACAAAATACCGGACGCGCCCGTAAAAAGACGGATTGGTCAGTCCGAAACACAGCGCATACACGACAAAGAACAGCGCGACAATCAGAATCGGCAGTCCCACACACCGTCTTGTCACTTCCAGCAGGATAACGATGCCGACGATGCCGATCACAATCTGATACGGCTCAAATCTTGTTCCCTGCTGAATAATGGACTGCGCATTGAATGTGAAGTAAAAGTACGAAAACATGCCCGCAATCATCATCAGAATATCATACCAGGGCATATAATTTTCGCGGGTCTCGCCTTTTTTGGCCGGATAGACCAGAAAGCCCATCAGAATGATCAGGCCGAGAAACGATGTCAGACGGATTTCCTCAAGAAATGTAGCAAACAGCGTCACCCAGATGCACCAGATGGAAAATGCGATCACAATGCAGCGCACGACAACAGCAGGCACGCCGGTCCAAATCCGGGTATTTGATTCCCGGTCATACTTTTTCATCACGGCATCAACCGTAGCAGCGGCCTGTCCTGCATCGCCTCCGCTCTCCCGTGCGGAATCCGTCAGGGGTCTTCCCGTATTATGCATGTCTTTTTCTTTCATCCCTCTTCTGCCCCCTTACAGTGTATCTTCCGACGGGTCCAGTGTTTCAACATCAATTCCGTGTTCTTTGTAGTATTTTGCCGCCCCGGCGTGGAACGGAGCCGCTTGAACACTGGATGCATTTTCCACGGAGAGTTCTGCGCCCTTGGCATTTTCTGCTGAAATTTCATCGATATGGTCAAAAATGGCGGCAGTCATGTCGTAGACCAGATCATCCGGAAGGCTGGCTGAAACGATAATGGTTGCCTCGACAGAAATTGTGTTGATATCTTCGGTTTGCCCCGGATACGTACCCGCTTCAATGGTCTGCGTGGAATAATACGGATGCTCTGACAGCAGCTTTTCCTGCAGAGAACCGTCAATCGGGATAAAGGAAACGCCATTGGTCGTCGCCAGCTCGGTAATGGCCGGTGTCGGTGCTCCGGCCACAATAAATGCGGCATCGATCATTCCGTCTTTCAGCGCCTCCTTGCTGGCGTCAAAGGACTGATACTGCGGCCGGATATCATCAAGCGTAAGTCCTGCTGCCTCCAGTACATCCAGCGCATTGAAGTACACGCCGGAACCGGCTTCTCCGATTGAGACCCGTTTTCCCCGCAGATCTTCGACGGTCCGGATTTCCGGATCCATTGAGAAAAGCTGAACGGTTTCGTTGTACAGTGCCCCGAGGACCCGGAAATCATGCGTTGGGCCGTCGCTTTCAAAGGATTTGGTGCCGTTCCATGCATAGGCACATACATCCGACTGCGTGAAGCCCAGCTGAAAATCGCCATCCTGTATTGACTGAATATTGACTTTGGAACCGCCGGAGCTGACCGCTGTCACCCGGGCATCTGAATAGTTGGTGATGTACTGTGCGAGAACACCGCCATAGGCATAATACGTCCCGGCAGTTCCGCCTGTTCCGAACATCATTCTTGTCTGACCGCATCCGGATAAAACCAAGGACACAGCAAGAAGCAATGTGCTGAGTATGGATATCCCTTTTCTTTTCACGGCAGATCCTCCTTCGTAGTTCAGATTTGTATGTAAGAAAAATCTTCGAAAAATTTTACAAGACTTTAACACATACATTCTTCTGAATTTTAACAGAAGTGAACTGATAAATACAGTCTCGTATTCCTTTCGTTATTTTGTTAAAGTAATGACTGTAAAGGGAAAATTTTACCTTGAATATTTTCCGCGGAAACCGGAAAGTTTTATACAGGGAGGGAAAACAATGAATCATCAGTCGGGGCTCCCGGTCATCACGATCAGCCGGCAGTACGGAGCCGGCGGCCGGACCGTCGCCAGAGGGCTTTCTGCGCGTTTTGACATTCCGTGGTATGACCGGGATTTTGTTGCGGAAACAGCCGCAAAATCCGGGTATTCTGAGGACGATATCCGAAAAGAGGGCGAGCGTCTCTCAGCCGGCGGACGCTTTCTGAACTCTGTGCTGAATACTTCTGCCGCCTATTCCAGCTCGCACGACGGGATTTTTCTTGCGCAGAAACAGGTCATCATGGATTTATCGGCATCTCCGTGTATTATTGTAGGAAGATGCGCTGATTTTATTCTGCGTGAGGCGAAAGTTCCGTGCTTCTCACTGTTTCTGTATGCGGATCTGCCTTTCCGCCTGAAGCGCGCGCAGCAGCTGAAAGAAAACGGCGATATGGACCTGAAGAAATATGTCGAAAAGATCGACAGACAGCGGGATACTTATTATCGGAACTACACCCACCATTCCATGGGAGACTTTGCGCTCTACGATCTGTGCCTGAATTCCGGAAGAATTCCGATAGACGAAAATATTGATCTCATTGCACAGATGATCGAAGCACTGTCCCGGTAATTCAGTCGAATATTTGTTCGGTTTTTATTGCTTTCCGGCAGTGAAGATGGTATGCTGACACTATAAAACATTTCTGATCGGAGTGTCATATGCCGGAAAAACTGAGTGCGAAACAAGAGGAAATTCTGGAATTCATCAAACAGGAAATTCTGGAAAAAGGATATCCGCCGTCTGTACGCGATATCTGTCAGGCTGTGGGCCTGAAATCCACTTCTTCCGTGCATGCACATCTGGAAAAGCTTGAAGAATACGGGTATATCCGCCGCGATCCGGCCAAATCCAGAACGATCGAGATTCTGGATGATACCTTCGGCGCACAGCGCAAAGAGATGGTCAATGTTCCGGAAGTCGGAACTGTCGCTGCCGGAATGCCGCTCCTTGCCGATCAGAATATCACGGACTACATTCCGATCCCCGCTGAAATGCTCCCCAACGCCGAAACTTTTATTCTGAAGGTACGAGGCGAAAGTATGATCAATGCCGGCATTTTAAACGGTGATCGTCTGATCGTGGAGCGGCAGAATACGGCCGGCAACGGTGAAATAGTCGTAGCTCTCATCGATGATTCCGCAACGGTCAAGCGCTTTTACAAAGAAAAAGGACATGTCCGCCTCCAGCCTGAAAATGACGCGATGGATCCCATTATTGTTCCGGACTGCAGGATCCTTGGCAAAGTAGTCGGCCTTTTCCGGACAGATATCCGGTAATATTTTCAATCGATCAAAAAAGCCGCTGGAATAACACCCGCGGCTTTTTCAATATTCAATAGTCTCTGTTTCAGTTCAGACGGCAGCATCTGGATTTGCAAGGTTTTTACAGTTCCTTCGGATCGATGACTTTTCCGTCTTCCCAGATCCGCTCCAGATCATAGAAGAGCCTGTCTTGCCTGTCGAAAACATGAATGATTACATCCTGATAATCAAGCAGGATCCATTTTCCGGCGGCATATCCTTCTACTCTCGGATCTTCGGCGCCGGCACGCCCCAGAATTTCTTCCACATTGTCTGCCAGAGCGTGTACCTGGTGAATATTGTCTCCGTCTGCGATGATGAAATAATCCGCGATCGTCGAGATTCTGCGGATATCAAGGACGCGGATGTCTTCAGCTTTTTTGTCCTCCAGTGCTTTTACGGCAAGTCTGGCCAGTTCACTTGATGTCATGATTTCTGTTCCTTTCCGTTCGGATCAAAAAGATCGGCATAATAGCGGTATGTCTGTTCCGTCATCGGATCGATCATTTTGCCTTTTTCCTTAAGATAGGCAAGTGTATCCGCCGTCACTGTGAAAATTGCCCGCTGAATGTCGACAAATGCTTCTTCTCGTACTTTCGGAAGATCAGATGCCTGATTTCTTCTGGGCTCGATATAGTCTGCGAGAAAGATGATTTCTTCCAGTCTCGTCATATTCGGTTTTCCGGTCGTGTGAAATGCAATAGCACTGCAGATTTCCGGGTCTTCAATTCCGTACAGGCGTTTTGCATACTCGGCTCCGAGTTTTGCATGAAGAAGATAAGGACTTTTCCTCTCATACGGGGTAATTACAAGACCATACACTTCACATTCGGTTATCTTGCTGCTGTCCGGAACACATTTTGCACAATCGTGGAGAAGACCGGCAACATAGGCCCTCTGTACATCCACGCCGTATCGCATGGCCAGACACGCAGCTGTGTCGGCGACACCGAGTGTGTGGCGGTACCGGTTCTTGTCGGCAGCCAGTGCTTTTTTTACTTTTTTCCGCAGCCCTTCAATATATTCGTTATCCAAGATAAAGTCCCTTCTCTCTGATATACGAAAGCGTTTCCGGAGGAATCAGGTCTGTTACATCCTTTCCCTCCCGGATATCCTGCCGGATTTCCGTTGAACTGTGTTCAAACGGCCGGATCTTCAGCGGCCGGATATCGGCCTCGTAGAGTTTCTGAAGCATTTCCCGATGCCGGGCGGCTTCCTTTCGCAGAGCTTCGCCGCGCTCAGCCGCCAGAATAATACAGTTCCTCAGGAACCAGCCGCAGTCTTTCCAAGTCTCCATATAGGCGAGCGAATCCGCACCGACTATAAAGTACAGCTCATCGGCAAATGGAAGCAGATCCCGGATTGTGTCGCAAGTGTATGTATATCCTCCGCGGTCGACGTCGATCGTACTCAGCTTCATGTACGGAAACGGGCCGATGGCCTTGCTGACCATCTCGCAGCGTATGTCAGCCGGAAGAAGTTCGGATGCACTTTTATAATAGGTATCCGATGTCGGACACAGAAGAATTTCCGGAATGCAGTACTGCTCGTGGGCAGCCTGCGCCATTTCCAGATGTCCGAAATGAATCGGATTAAAGGAACCGCCCAGAACGCCAAGACGTCTGACGGATTCCTGATCCTGTCCCCCGCTCATGGAAGCTGGATCTTGCTCCTGGTCGGATCCGGATTTTCCTTGTAGAGAACGATCTTTTTCCCGATGATCTGCACCACCTGAGAGTGTGTGCGCTTTGATATGGTATCAGCAAGCTCCTTCGGATCATCCGCACAGTTCTGAAGGACTGATATTTTGATCAGCTCTCTGGCTTTTAACGCATCGGCGATCGCCTGTGTGAATTCCGGCGTTATGCTGGATTTTCCGATCTGATAGATAGGATCCATTGTCATGGCAAGGCTTTTAAGGTAGGCTCTCTGTCTGCTGTTCATCTGCAAAACTCCTCAATTATTCATAGTAATCAAAAGCAAGAGCGTTCTCGTCGCCGTCGGATCCGACTCTTACCGTGTCGCCGTCCTGAATTCCAAGTGCTTTAAGTTCGTCGAGAATTCCGGTCTCTTTCAGATATTTCTGGAAGAACTGGAAGCCCTTCTCTGCCTCAAGGTTCGTGTATCCCAGCATCCGGTCAATCCTCGGACCAAACACCAGGAATGTGTGCGGATCTTCATTTGACACTGTTACTGTGTAGCTTTCCTTCGGATCATCAAAGAGCATATCCGGCTCAACCTGGCTTTCAAAACGTACCGGCTTTGGCGCTGCCGTGTCAAGCAGATGCTTTACATAAAAGAGCAGTTCCTTTACTCCCTGGCCGCTGACAGCAGAAATCGCGAATACCTTTACCGTGTCGGATTCAAATTCGCGGCGGATTTTTGCGACCGGATCCTCTTCTCCGTCCGCCACGGTTACAGCATCTATCTTATTGCAGGCAATAACCTGCGGTTTCTTCAGCAGTTTCGTGTCATACTTTGCAAGTTCTGAATTAATCGTCCGGATGTCCTCTGCCGGATCCCGACCGTCGGAACCGGCCACATCAACCATGTGAATCAGAACACGGCAGCGCTCGATGTGGCGCAGAAACTCATGTCCAAGTCCGACTCCTTCGGATGCTCCTTCAATCAGACCTGGTATATCCGCGATCACAAAGCCGCCGGCTCCCTGCGGAAGATCCACAACCCCCAGATTGGGCTGAAGCGTGGTAAACGGGTAATTGGCAATCTTCGGATCCGCATTGGTCACGCGGGCAAGCAGCGTAGACTTTCCAGCATTCGGGAAACCGACAAGTCCCACGTCTGCGATGCACTTGAGTTCGAGACGCACCCAGAGACCTCTTGCTTCCTGTCCCGGCTGGGCATACTGCGGTGCCTGCATCGTCGGTGTCGCGTAGTTCATGTTGCCTTTCCCGCCCCGGCCGCCGTGCAGGAGAACCAGACGGTCCTGACCGGCAGACATATCCGCGATAACGCGTTCTCCGGCGTCATCATAAATGACGGTGCCTTCCGGAACTTTAATGATCAAATCTTTTCCGGATTTCCCGGTACAGCGCTTTGCGCCGCCTTCCTGCCCGGATTCAGCCACATACTTGGAGTTAACACGGAAATCACTCAGGGTGTTCATGCCTTTGTCGACGACAAAGATGACATCGCCGCCTTTTCCGCCATTCCCGCCGTCCGGACCGCCGGCCGGAACAAATTTTTCCCTGCGGAAACTGATATGTCCGTTCCCGCCCTTTCCGGATTTGATATAAATTCTTGCTCTGTCGGCGAACATGTTACCACCTCCTGAATAAAAAACTCCGGCCTTTCGATACATCGAAGGTCCGGAGTCCTGTGAATCAGTCTTTTCTGAATTTCCGATCAGTCGTTCTGAGCGGCCGGGTATACAGAAACCTGCTTCTTGTCTCTGCCCTTGCGCTCGAAACGCACGGTACCGTCAACCAGTGCGAACAGCGTGTCATCGCCGCCGCGGCCTACGTTAACGCCCGGAAGGATCTTCGTTCCGCGCTGTCTGTAAAGGATGTTGCCGGCAAGAACAAACTGTCCGTCTGCTCTCTTTGCGCCCAGTCTCTTGGACTCGGAATCTCTGCCGTTCTTGGTAGAACCAACGCCCTTTTTATGCGCGAATAACTGAAGGTTTAAAAATAACATCTCTATACCTCCTCGTAAACCAGTGAAATGTTGTCGGGATGCGCTTCAGCCAGATCATAGATGCTGGACTCAAAGCTCTCAAGCGCTACCCGGCTCTCCCTGCTGGGAGACTCTGCCGTCAGATTGAATACAACCTCCGGCTTTTCCTCATCCACGGTGTTTTCACAGGCATCGTCCGTGAATTCACAGATCATGCCGATCGTATGAGAAACCAGCGTGGACACTGCTGCACAGAGAACATCGTTGCCCTCCAGTCGGAAGTCTACGTGTCCCTCAACAGAAAATCCCGTAATATCGCCCTTTGCGTTCTTACGGATTGTCACCTGCGTCATGTTTAAACCTTCTCAGGCGTTGATCTTTTCGATCTTGACAGCGGTGTAGGCCTGTCTGTGGCCGTTCTTCTTTGCATAGCCGGTCTTCGGCTTGTAATGGTAAACGATGACCTTCTTGCCGCGTCCTTCTTCGACAACACTGCCGGTAACGGTAGCGCCAGCAACGGTAGGATTTCCTACCTTTGCGTCCTCGCCGGAAACGAAAAGAACCTGGTCAAACGTAACAGAATCACCGGCGTTCTTACCAAGCTTTTCAACTCTGACGATATCGCCTTCGGAAACTGTGTACTGCTTACCACCTGTTGCAATAACTGCGTACATAATGGCACCTCCTGATAAATACTCGCCGGCTTCGGGGGCTTTTCAGCACTTTACCCACACCGAGCGGCACACAGAAAATATAATATACTAACCCCGCAAGCCCTGTCAAGATATTTAAATAAAAAATAGAAACTTATCTTACAGAAAAAACAAAAAGCCGAAGGCGAGCCCTATTCCCCATCCGGCCAAAAGATCCTTCGGGAAGTGTACACCTGCCAGAAGTCTCGTGACAGAAATCAGAAATGCCAGGACAAAGAGAATGATCCCTGTATGGATCGAAACAAAGCATCCGGCAGATGCAATCACGACTGCACTGGCCGAGTGGCGGCTCGGAAACGATTCGCCTCTTTTGTCCTTTTCAACCAGGGATTTAACCGGATAGACACAGTACGGTCTATCGAAATCAAATCTTTTCCTTAATAATGTGACAGTAAGAAAAAGCGCCGCCGGAATCAGAAGTTCCTTGAAAAGCAAAGTGCGCCGTTCAAAAAAGAAGCAGTGCAGAATTATACAGGCATAGAAAGCTGCCACCAGCACAGGAAGCCCTTTATAGGCAGCCTTCAGAATCTTCCGCGCTGCGGTATGTTTTTGAAACCACGCAAAAACTTTCGGATAGATGGATTCATAATACCGGCTTTTCTGCAAATGCTTCATAGACATTTCTGCCTTCTTTTTTTCTTGTGATTTCTACCAGACCAAGCCGGGTCATGTCCAGAACCTGCACTGGTACCGGGTCATCCTTCACCGCCTGTCGAAGATTTTTAAGAAGAAGCTTGTTATTTTCTTCAGATTTCATATTAATGAAATCCACAAGAATCATACCACTCAGATTGCGCATTCTGAGCTGTCTGGCAACCTCTTCTGCTGCTTCCAGATTGACTGAGAGCTTCTTTTTCTCCGAAAAAGCCGGCCCGCTGCTGCTCGAGGCTGCTGCGTTGACATCGATCGCAGTCAGCGCCTCTGTCCGGTCAATATACAGATTTGCGCCGCTTTTCATATGAACAATCCGGGCCAGCGCTCTGTCGCGGTTCGTCTTCAAAGAATACAGCTTATAAAGCGGATACGAAGGGTCGTCGTACAGTTTAACGTCCACCTGTCCTTCCGCAAAGAAGCATTTAAGAGTTTCATAAATTTCCGGAAGATCCGTTGTCACCTCCGGCACTGTATCCGAATGCAGCTGGCAGATTTCACTTATCAGTTCACCGGGTCCTTCTCCTACTTTTGTACAGGGACCAGCCGTCCTGGCACTTTGCAGAATACGGGTCATCGCACGCATGAGCCTTTCGGCCTCTGACAGCACGGCACCTGGTGCGGCGCCGGCCGTACTGGTTCGCACTATAAATCCAAAATCCGGAAGCGACGGATCTCTGGCGGCATTTGCCAGGAGAGCCGCAAGAGATGCTTTTAAATCCGGATCCTGCTGAGCCGTTTTCAGCTTCTTTGAGAAATGAACAGCCCCGTCTCCCACCACAAGAACCAGGAAATAGCCGGTCAGCGACAGCTCCGAGGTAAGAAGGGCTTCTTTCGGAGCGATGGCCGGACGTTTTACCTGCACGACAATCCGGTCGCCTCCTTTCGGAGTGTGCGTCTGTCCCGGATACTCCGGCCAGAAGGCATAGCGGTTGTCTTTCAGTGAATAATAGCCGCGCTCGCCTTTTTGAAACTCGATAAAACAGCAGTCAAGCTGCGGGACAATCCGCTCGATGCGTCCCACGTAAAAACACCCGGCCGGGCTGTCCGGATCCGGAGCATTGATCCGGACACAGTGCCCGTCCAGGAAATATGCGCTGACAAGTCTTCCGTCCAGTTTTGTGATAACTGCTTTGGCTTTCACGTCTATTATCAGATCTCCAGAAGAGTACGGTAAAAACAGGTCCTGTGACCCGTGTGACAGGCGCCGCCGATCTGTTTGACTTTCAGCAGCAGGGTGTCGGCGTCGCAGTCGACATACATCCGCTTGACATACTGAAGATGGCCGCTGGTAAGTCCCTTCGTCCAGAGCTCCTGCCGGCTGCGGCTGAAATACGTCGCCAGCCCGGTTTCGCAGGTCTTTCGGAAAGATTCTTCGTTCATATAAGCCATCATCAGAACTTCGCCTGTTCTGTCGTCCTGAACGATGCAGGGGATCAGGCCGTTTGCGTCGAGTTTGAACTCCGTAAACGGCATCGCCGGATCCAGCGTGTGAACCGCGATCCCGGCTCCTTTCAGCTGCCGTTTCATCTGCCAGAATGTCTCATCCGTCTCCGTGAGAAACTGGCCGGAAATTCCGAGCGCATTGCGTTTCTGCAGGATCTCGACAGCCTTCGCGTGATCCATTCTGTCGGCAAGTATAAGATAGTCCAGTCCGCCCGGCGCCATGTCCGGGATATCCGGAGAGATGACAAATGCAATCCGGTTCGCCGCCGCTTCACCGAGCGCGTCATTTCCGCCTGGGATGTGGTTCAAGGCGACCCGGCCGCTCCCATATCTGCGGCAGAGTTCTTCCATCAGATCGACATTGCTGATTCTCTCCTCATCGAGGATCACGACAGTTGCGCCGGCCTCAAAATAATGGTCGGCATCTTTCCGGCACAGGATATTGCCGCCGACCCATACCGGAATGTCAACAGACCGGCAGATACCGCCGATGTCCCGCAGCGCCGCTTCCTGAGATTCCTTGTCGTAAGAATAGTCAAATATGAGAAGCGCATCGGCACCCCGGCGCTCCTGCAAGTCGGCCGCTTCCGGAATATCCCCTTCATATTTTTCCGTCAGATCCATGTCGCGGTAGGCGGCACCATCTTTTAAATATAAAACCGGTACAAGAATACGGTTCATCTCTCACTCCTGTTTCCGCTCGAATCTTCGCACCGCTTCCGCCAGATTGATTTTCTTCTCATAAATAGCTTTGCCGATGATCACGCCGCTGATGCCTGCCGCTTCCAGATTTTCGAGGTCTTTCATGCAGGAAACACCGCCGGAGGCGATGACGTCAAGGCCGGTTTTCTCTGTGAGAAGTTTTGTCGCTTCGATATTCGGCCCTGAAAGCATGCCGTCTCTTGAAATATCTGTGTATATTATCGTGCGGATGCCGATATCCTTCATCTGCAGCGCCAGATCGAGACTGCTTACATTCGATGTGCGCTCCCATGCATCGGTCGCCACCCATCCGTCTTTGGCGTCGATCCCGACGACAATCCGGGCGGCCCCGAATGTTTCAATTGCCTTGCGGACAAAGCCGGGATCTTCGACCGCTTTCGTGCCGATAATAACCCGGGAGACACCCTGATCAAGGACTTCTTCGATATCCTGAAGGGTCCTTATCCCGCCGCCAAGTTCAACCGGAATGCTGACGGTCTTTACGATTTCCCGCACAGCATCGGCATTATAGGAATGACCTTTTCTGGCGCCGTCCAGATCGACGTTGTGAATATAGGAGGCACCTGCCTTTTCAAAAGCAGAGGCTGCCTGCCAAGGGTGCTCATAGTATTCGGTCACCTCGTCGAAATCGCCTTTGCGCAGACGGACACAGTGTCCGTCTTTCATGTCGATCGCAGGGTATAGTTTCATCACAGGCTTCCTTTCGTGGAAAGAACATCTTTGATCCGAGGATCCTTGGAAACAGCCATATCGAGTGCTCTGGCAAATGCTTTGTACATCCCCTCGATGATATGGTGGTCATTCTCGCCCGCCAGTTCCTTAAGATGCAGATTCATGCCGGCACTGTAGCTTACCGCATAGAAAAACTCATGGACCATCTGTGTATCATAGGTGCCGACGCGCTCCGTGTGAAATGATGCGTCAAATCCGAGAACCGGCCGTCCGGAAAGATCAACGGCACACAGAATAAGCGCCTCATCCATCGGCAGGATGCTCTCGCCGAAACGGCGGATTCCCTTTTTGTCTCCGACAGCCTCTGCGATGGCAGTTCCCAGTACAATTCCGACATCCTCAATGGTGTGGTGACAGTCGACATCCAGATCCCCGGTGCAGGAAAGGGTCAGATCAAAAAAGCCGTGCTTTGCGAAGGACCGGAGCATGTGATCCAGAAAACCAACGCCTGTAGAGACGTCACTTTTTCCTTCGCCGTCAAGATTCAGTGTACAGGTGATATCGGTCTCGGCCGTTTTGCGCGCCACATGCGCAATTCTCTTCTTTTCACTCATGACGTTTACTTCCTTCCGTCTTCGTTTTCAAAACGGACTCTGACAGCATTGGCATGAGCTGTAAGTCCCTCAGCCTCGGCGAAGGTTTCGATATCCTTGTGCATTTTCTGCAGGGCTTCACGTGAGCAGGAAATAATGCTGGACTTCTTCAGGAAATCTTCTACAGACAGGGCCGAGAAGAATCTCGCGGTTCCGTTGGTCGGGAGTACGTGATTCGGGCCGGCCATGTAATCGCCGAGCGGCTCGGAGCTGTTCTCGCCGAGGAAGATTGCGCCTGCATTGCGGACTTTGGTCATCGTATCCCACGGATCGGCGGTCACAATTTCAAGGTGCTCGGACGCGATCTCATTTACCATGCGGATGGCGGCGTCCATGTCGGGCGCAATGAGAATGCAGCCGTAGTTGTCAAGAGAAGCGCGGATGATGTCGGCTCTGGAGAGTGTCTTGAGATACTCTTCGATTTCCGCAGATACATCCTGCGCGAGTTTCTCGGAAGTTGTCACGAGGATGGCGCTTGCAAGCTGGTCGTGCTCGGCCTGTGAAAGAAGGTCAGCTGCCACATAGTGTGCATTCGCTGTCTCATCGGCCAGGACCTGAACCTCTGACGGTCCGGCCACAGAATCGATGCCGACATACCCGAAGACCGCCTTTTTGGCGAGCGCAACGAAGATATTGCCGGGGCCGGTGATCTTGTCGACCTTTGGGATGGACTCAGTGCCGAACGCCATGGCTGCGATGGCCTGGGCGCCGCCAGCCTTGTAGATCGTGTCCACGCCTGCTTCGTGTGCAGCGACAAGCGTTGTCGGATATACTTTTCCTTCCGCGCTGCACGGAGTGCACATGATAATTTCATCGACACCGGCCACACGCGCCGGAATGACGTTCATCAGAACGGATGACGGATAAGCTGCCTTGCCGCCCGGAACATAGACACCGGCCCTGTGAAGCGGTGTCACGCGCTGTCCGAGAATCATCCCGTCCGGTCTTGTGATGAACCAGGATTTCTGAAGCTCATTCTCATGGAAGGCGCGGATGTTGACGATCGCCTTGCGGATGACGTCAAGAAGCGCCGGATCGACCAGTTTGTAGGCTTCCTCGATTTCCTTGTCCGTCACACGGATGTTGTCCGGATTCAGATCAGCCTTGTCGAATTTCTTTGTGTACGCAAAGAGAGCTGCATCGCCGTTATTTTTTACATCATCGAGAATCTCGTGCACGGTGCTTTCGTATTTTCCGTAGCTGCTGGGATTTCTCTTTTTCAGCAGTTCCTGAATGCCTGTTTTTGTCTCCTCGGTAAGTTTTAAAATCCTCATCACGATTCTCCTTTATGCATTCTGACTTTCCTGATACTGACGGATATCCCGGATAAGATTCATGATCCGTTCATTTTCCATCTTCATGGATACCTGATTTACAACAATCCGGGCGGAAAGCGGAACAATTTCCTCCAGGACTTCAAGACCGTTTTCCTTTAAGGTCGTTCCTGTCTCGACAATATCGACGATCACTTCGGCAAGACCTACGATCGGCGCCAGTTCGACGGAGCCGTTGAGCTTGATGATTTCGACGGTCTGGTGCTTCTTGTTGTAAAAATAGTCCTTGGCAATGTTCGGATATTTGCTCGCCACGCGGATCAGCTCATGATGCTGCAGTTTTTCGGCGGCCTGCTTCGGCCCGGCGACACACATGCGGCAACGGCCGATTCCGAGATCATACACTTCGTAAAGTGCCCGTTTCTCCTCCAGCAGCGTGTCCTTTCCGACGATTCCGATGTCGGCAGCGCCGTACTCGACATACGTCGGAACATCCGACGGCTTCGCGAGGAAAAAGCGCACATGCTGTTCTTCGTTCGTGAAAATGAGTCTGCGGGTGTCAGGATCCTTCATCTCATCACAGGTTATGCCCACATGCTCCAGAATATCCATGGCACTCTTTGCCAGGCGCCCCTTTGCCAGGGCAAATGTCAGATACCGCATTCAGGCTTCCCCCTTCTGAATTTCATCCACGCGGAGCCGCTGCTCCTTTCCGTTCTCACACAGGAAGATCCATTCGTACTGGCCTTCCTCCGCCACTTTGAGATAATCCTCAAGCTGCGTGCCGCTTTTTCTCCTCATCATGCAGACGCGGATTCCTTCCGCTCTTCTGTGAGCCGAGGAAAACAGCGCTGCCTGAAAATCGTCTCTGCCATAGACAAGAAGGATGCCGTTGCGCTCGAGTGGAACGCCGATTTTCTGGCGCTGAAGCGCAGAAAGAAGCCGGTCCACATTGACGGAAAATCCGATCGAGGCGCGGTCGGATCCGAACTGTCCCATCAGGCGGTCATACCGCCCGCCGTTTATAACCGGCTCTCCCGTGCCGAACGTGAAGGCGTGCAGGATGATGCCGGTGTAATATGCGTGTGAGCTGAGATCGCCCAGATCAAAGGAAACGTGATCCGCATATCCGTTGGCCGAGAGTACAGCATACAGATCCTTCAGGCGCTTGACCGCAGCCAGGCACTCCGGAATGTATGTCATCTTCTCTGCGCGGTCCAGCACGTCAGCGCTCCCGAACAAGGTCGGCAGGGCAATCAGCGCATCTGTGATCATGTCTCCGATGTCGTGGGAATGCAGCATCTCCTCGACGCCGAACAGATTCTTCTCGTCGATGAGTGACTTGAGTTCCTCCTCGTCATCGCCCGAAATTCCGGCTTCCGAAAGAAGTCCTCTGAAGAACTGAACATTGCCCAGCTCCACCTGAAACTCATTCAGGCCGACAGCCTTCATACAGTCAATCGTCATCATAACGATCTCGGCATCCGCGTCGATCGAATCATCTCCGATCAGCTCCGCGCCGGCCATTGTGTTTTCCTTCAGGCGTCCCTGGTAATATTTGCTGTCGTTGACAAATGTATTCTCAACGTAACACAGTTTCACAGCTGTGCTGCATTCATCATAGTATTTGCTGGCAGACCGGGCGATCGACGGTGTCATATCCGGACGCAGGCACAGCGTGTGTCCGTACCGGTCAAAAAACTTGAACAGCTCCGTGCTCGGAACCGATCCCTTTTCCTTTGAGAACACATCGAAAAACTCGAATGTAGGCGTCTGAATGTCGGAATACCCGTAAAGATTCAGAACATCATGAAGCTTCGTCTCAATCTGCTCTTTTTCTGCGCATTCCTTTCCGTATATGTCACGGACACCCTCCGGTGTGTGCAGAAGATCTTTCTTCATACTGTTATCCTCGATTACTTTATCATGCTAATGTGCTACCATAGTGATACGCACCTGTGCATACTACCATAAAGCCGGCGGCGCCGTCAACTATCCCGACGTGACAGATCCGTCTGCAGTGCCTGCAGATACGGAACAGGAACGGACCCGTAAAGAGGAATGAGAAAATCCCGGTCCAGCTCATCAATGGTGAAACTTTTCCGTCCGCCGTCTTTGCCGCGGTTCCAGAATCTGATTATATCAGAAAAAGGAACGTAATACAGTTCATCCCGTGCTGTGAAATACAGGAGAATGAAAGCAATACCCTGCTGCTGCTCGAAGGCGCTCATGAATTCGACCTGATGCTCATGAATGTTGTGCAGCGGAAACGTCTCCGTGAGGGATTCCTTCGCATCAAAACAGACTGGAATTCCCTGCACGACGCCTATGTAGTCAACTGTACTTTTCTGATCAAAATATGCCAGCGTGATATGCCGCGTCTGCTTGTCAATCTGAAGCGGCTTGATGGGCGTCGGGATTTTCTGGATGAGTGCCAGGTTCTGCCTTGCGTACCGCTCATTCGTGACGTTGATCAGGTCTTCCAGGGTAGATCCCCTCAGTCCTCTGGAATTCCAGGTACCCACAGTTTCTCTCCTTTCAGGACCCGCTTCAGATCTTCCGGCAGCGGCGCACTGATGGTGAGAGGCTGCCCGTCAAGTCCGGCCAGCTCCAGCTGGTAAGCGTGCAGAAACTGACGCTTCAGACCATACAGGCGCGCCAGTTTGTTATTCCACGCCGCATCGCCGTATTTCGGATCACCGGCGAGCGGATGGCCGGCACCGGAAAGCTGCACGCGGATCTGATGGCTTTTCCCGGTTAAAAGATGCACCTTCAGAAGGGCTGCCTCATGACTGCCGGCCAGAGCAGATATCCCGAGCTGCACTTCAAGTGCCGATGCAGGTTTGTTTTTCTCTGTGTAAAGGTGAGCCACGTTGGATTCGCGGTCTTTCCGATACCATCCTGTGAGCACTTCTTCACCTGCGCAGCCTGGGATGTTTCCCTTGACGAGTGCCAGATAGTATTTTTTCATGCTGCGCTCCCGGAACTGCTCCGCCAGGTACTGCTGACCGCGGATTGTTTTTCCGAATGCGACGACGCCGGATGTATTGCGGTCGAGCCGGTTTGCAGGTCCGACCCTGAATATGCCGCTCGTGTCACTTTTTTTCTGCCGGAAAAGATAATCGCTCACCTGCGCCGTCATGCAGGCACTCGTTTTACTGTCAGGCTGAATCAGAAGACCAGCCGGTTTGCTGACAAAGAGCAGATCATCATCTTCGTATAGCACATCAGGATCTGCCGCGTGATGAGACGGCTTACTGGATCCGCCTGAGATTTCTCTGCTTCCGGCCGCAAATTTCCGGTAGGTATCATCCGAAAACCAGATACGGATCGTGTCGCCATTTTGGAGAATCTGCGCCCCGTCTGCCTTCTTGTCATTCACCGTGATGTTCTTCTTGCGCAGCATCCGGTACAAAAACGACGATCCGGCTTCCGGAAGCAGTTTCAGCAGAACTTTGTTCAGGCGCTGTCCGCTTGTCTCATCCGTAATTCTGAATTCTTTCATGGCCTCTCACAGACACATCGCGCAGAGAGAGTTCTTAATCTTTCCGACGCGGTCCGCTCTTAGCTCTTTCCCGCTCTTCTCCAGGCTCTGCTGAAGAAAAGCGATGCGTTTCATAAACTTATCCCTGTCATTATACACATTGACGTTGATGAAGATTGAGTCGCCGTGAAGGAAGTTGTTGACCTGGGCTGTCAGGAAATCCAGATCGGTATCCTTCTGTGTCTCGTAGATGCACAGGGCGGAATCGGAAATCACGACAGCCTCGGTGCCGACAGGCTTTTTACTCGTGCCAATGACCAGATCGTACAGCCGGATCAGATCCGGTGCCGTTTTGTCAGTCTGGCGGATCACTCCGGCGTCTGACGGCTTCTTGGACGCCAGCATGATCAGATTGACTCCGAAACGGGCTGCCGGAAGAACCAGCACGATGGCCGCAACGGTAAGAACATTCTGATTGCTTCCCCATATCAGAATCCCGATGACAAGCAGCGCTGCGATGACCGCCGCAAACAGAACTACATAGATCCAGGCGCGCTTCTGCTTCTCCTGCAGGTATCCGCTTTCGCCCTTGTTACATTTCATCTTCATCCGGTTGATCCTTTCCTCGTGTCTGTGTGCAGTCTCTGAGAGCCTGAATTTCTTCTTCCGTGAGTTTTCGCGCCTCGCCCTCCGGCAGACCTTCAAGAGTAAGCGGTCCGAAAGTTACACGCGTGAGTGTGCGCACCGGACAGCCGACAGCCTCGAACATCTTCTTGACCTGATGGAATTTTCCTTCGTGAATCGTGACGGATGCTTCGGAGGTTCCGGAATCCGCATCGGTTTCAAGAATTTCAAGAACAGCCGGAGCAAATTCAAGATCCGTGCCCGCTGTTATCCCTTCGGCAAATGCCCTGACAGCCGTCTTTTCCAGGATTCCGTCCACCGTGGCGATATAGCGCTTGTCGACGTGCCAGGCGGGTGACAGAAGTCTGTGGGAGAGCTGACCGTCATTTGTCATGAGAATAAGGCCGGTCGTGTCAAGATCAAGCCGGCCGGCCGGAAAGAGATCACGCCGGTGGCCGGGCGGCAGAAGATCGACGACGGTCGTGCGGCGCTTGTCCTCGGTCGCAGAGAGAACTCCTGCCGGTTTGTTCACGACGTAATACTGGAAATTTTCATACGGGAGATTCTGTCCGTCAAGCGCAACTACGCAGGCGGACGGATCGGCCATGAAGGACGCATCGCGGACGACCTCTCCGTTCACAGTTACCTTTTTCCCCCGGATCATGCGGCCGGCCTGCTTTCGGGACAGACCGGTCATGTCTGAAATCCAGCGGTCAAGACGGATCGTTTCGCTCACTGCAGCCTCCATCCCGGGAGATACCGGTTCTTCATCTGGCAGCGGTTCTTGCGCCCCCAGCCGAGCGGCCAGCCTTCGAGCGTGACAAGCACAGTGCCGTCCTTCGCTTCATCCTCAGACACGGCGATTGTCTCGCCTTTGAGATAGCGGATAACGCGCTCATCGTCCCGTTTCAGCCGCAGTGAATTGGAAAATCCGTCCCGCGGCAGAGCCATCGCGAGCGCTTCCGATGGTTCAAAGCGGCTCTTTTTATTTCCTTTTTTGTACTCCCCCAGCAGCAGACCATTTCGAAGCACCCTGAGTCCGTGTGTATTAATCTGCTTTTCCGGAAGCAGAAACGCTCTTCCGTCCCGGATGGTAATCCGCTCCGCCGGAATATCGGTCTTCACTCCGGAGAGAAACTCTGTCAGTTCGTCCGGAAGTTTTTCCGGCCGGCACACAGGCGGTACACATCCTGTAAAAGGCGCATCGGAACTTTTTTTCATGAGCGCGATGAAGTGGCCTTCGCCGCCCATGACATGCGGAAAAATCCGGATACAGCGTTCCAGATGAAGTGCCGCATCGGAGTCATTGTGCACAAATCCGTGACGGAAGCCTTCATAATCTCCCGCCGGCATCAGTGAAAATTCCGGGCGGCTGGCAAGAAGATACCGGATGGTTCCTTCATCCTCAAGTTCATTGAAAGTACAGGTAGAATACAGCAGCCAGCCGCCGGGCCTCACCATGTCAGCGGCATTCAGCACGATGCTTTTCTGAAGATCGGCAAATTCTGCCGGCCGGTCAGCTGACCAGGCTTTTATCAGCTTGTCGTCCTTCCGGAACATTCCTTCGCCTGAGCATGGCGCATCAACCAGCACCGCGTCAAAAAATGTCCCGGTGTTCTGTTTCAGCTTGTCCAGCGATTCTGACAAAACGACGGTATTGCCGATACCGAAACCCTCGATATTGCGCAGCAGCGCGCGGGACCGGCTCGGGGAGATGTCATTTGAGACAAGGACGCCTTTTCCGCACAGCCTGGTCCCCAGCTCGGTCGACTTGCCGCCAGGAGCTGCACAGGTATCAAGAACCGCATCGCCCGGGTGTACCGGGAGAAGAGCCGCCGGCGTCATCGCGCTCGGTTCCTGCAGATAATACAGTCCTGCCAGATAATCCGGATCCTTCGCCGGCCGCACATTGACGCCGTCGTAGTAAAATCCGTCGTCAATCCAGGGCACCGGTTCCAGCGGAAACGGCGCGATGCGCCGGAACTCTTCCGGGGAGATCTTGCGCGTGTTGACGCGAAGCCCGTATTTTCTCGGTGCGTCAAAAGAAGCCAGGTACGAGTCATACTCGCTGCCCAGCATCTGTTTCATGGTTTGACAGTACTCAAGTGGTAGATTCATAGGATATGGTTTCCGACAAAAAAGTAAAGGCAGGGCATCCTCCGCTCTGCAGCAGGATTTTCACAAAAAGGCAAAAGGAAAGAGTTGCCCCTTTCCCTTTGCCCCTCTCACATATTCAGCCGGTCAGCTTCCTTACTGGCCGTCATCTTCGACATTGCCGCTCACAAGCGTATCGTCATCCGACTGCTGAGCAGCAGCTGCTTCACTGCCGCCTTCTGGTGCAGCTGTATCTGTGCCATTGGCACCCGCCAGTTCATTACGGTTATTGATAACCACGTTCAGTTCATTCTGAAGTCCGTTCATCAGCTCCTGATAGCGGTCATTGTTCTGACGGATCGCATGCTCGATGATATTCTGCAGACGGGAAAGCATGTCATCCGTGTAATGAATGGCACTGGAGCGGATCTGAACCGCCTCATTGTTGGCGTCCTCAAGAGCTTTCTGTGCTCTTGCGTTCGAATTGTTGAGGTACTGAT
Organism: uncultured Lachnospiraceae bacterium; assembly: GCA_900314255.1. Lineage (GTDB taxonomy): Bacteria > Bacillota > Clostridia > Lachnospirales > Lachnospiraceae > UBA4285. The sequence continues at coordinate 77,413 of OMUP01000137.1, forward strand.
CGGCCTTGTCAACGGCGTTCTGCATGATATTGGTCTCGTCGACAAGCTGCTGTGCCTGCTGTGCCGCAGCGTTGATGATCTGCTCACCCTGCTGCTTTGCATCGTTGATGATCGAATCCTTGTTCTGCAGAATCCGCTGGTACTTTTTGATTTCTTCCGGCGTTCTGGCCCGCAGTTCATTCAGATAGTCATCCAGCTGATCTTTTTCGCAAATGATCTTGTTGCTGGAGAACGGCGCTGTCTTGCAGGTGTCAAGGTACGCTTCCATATCACTGATGATCTGTTCAATTCTGCTCATAACTGTATTGATAACCTCCGGAAGGATTAGGCTTGCTCTGGCTTAATGTTTGATGCCATACTTTTCATAAATCTTCGGAACGACACTGGGCGGCACAAGCTGACTGATATCGCCGTGATTCTGAGCGACCTCTTTGACGGTACTGGAGCTCAGATAAGCGTACCGCAGACTGGTGCAGAGGAAAAATGTCTCAATTCCGGGACAGATGACCCGGTTGGTCTGCGCCATCGCCAGTTCCGATTCAAAGTCCGTGACAGCTCTCAGTCCCCGGATGATCAGCGTCACAGAATTCTGCTTCGCAAAATCAACCAGAAGTCCCGAAAAGCTCATGACCTCTACGTTCGGGAGATCTCTGGTCACGTCTTTTAACATACTAACACGTTCAGAAACTGAAAACAATGGACTTTTTGCCCCGTTGTTCAGCACCGCCACAATCAGATGATCGACGATTGCAGCCGACCGGCGGATGACATCAAGATGGCCCATCGTGACAGGGTCAAAACTGCCGGGATAAATCGCTGAGGTCATGCTTCCGCTCCTCTTTTCTTAAGGAATATATGCTGATTGGTCTTGTAAGACTTGATCCGGACAATCTCAAAGCCGAGATCCTCCGCATAGGAAAGCTCCTCATCCAGGTTCTCTTCCACGATGATGAGCGTGTCCTCATCGATGATGTCCGACACCGAAAGCTGGGCCAGTACATCTTCCTCCAGATTTCTGCCATACGGCGGGTCGATGTACACGATGTCAAATTTTCCAAGCCCCGCAAGCTTTCTCACGGCCGTAACACAGTCGGTTTCCATCACGCGGGAGTTGTCCGTGAACTTTGTGAATTTCAGATTATCCCGGATCACGCCGCAGGCTCTGCGCGAATTGTCGACAAAGACAGCTTCCTTTGCGTGCCTTGAAAGCGCCTCGATGCCGATCGCACCTGTTCCTGCGAACAGATCCAGAAAGCGGCTGCCCGGCACTTCCAGCTGAATGATGTTAAAAAGTGTTTCCTTAATCCGGTCCAGCGTCGGGCGCGTATCCTCGCCCTCCAGAGATTTAAGCGGCATGCTTCTTGCCGTACCAGCGATCACTCTCATTTGTTTTCCTCTTTGTGTTTGTTTTTCGGATCTTTGATCTTGCGCTCCGATCCGCTCCTCAGTCTCTGAATATTTCCTCTGTGCTGGTATACAGAAAGCGCCGCCAGCACGACGGGAATAATCACCGCTTCCGCAAGATTTCCTCCCTGCGCAGGCACGGCGCCGATCAGTGCACAAATCAGAAATTCAACCGCAAATCCGCACGTCAGAAACATCGAAGCCAGAGATACATAGCGGGAACTGTACATCACACATATAAATGTCAGAAATCCCAGAAGGATCAGGATGGCGAAATATGGTCTGATCAGCGCCAGAGAAATGATGACGCCCGTCGTTGACGCAATTCCCTTGCCGCCCTTGAAGTGCAGATAAAACGGATAATCGTGTCCGAGCACCGCACCCAGCCCGCTGTACATGCAGATGACAACGGCCGGCAGCACCGCACCGAACAGCGCCCGGCAGATCAGGAAGGAAACGACAACCTTGCCCATGTCAAATATATAGGTGAGATAGCCGATCTTCTTTCCCATCACACGGATCACATTCGTAGTTCCCGCGTTGCCGCTTCCCACCGTGCGGATATCAACGCCGCGCGCGCGGCAGAGCCAGTATCCGCTTTGAATCACGGAGCCGAACAAATATCCGATGATCACACAGATAATTCTCTCCATCACTGCTCTCCTGACTTTTCGCGGTTGATAAAGTGAATCGCGGTGCCGCGGAATCCGAAGGCTTCCCGCAGCCGGTTTTCGATATACCGGGTATAGGAAAAGTGCGTGAGAGATTTGTCGTTGACGAACATGACAAATGTCGGCGGCTCGATCGAAACCTGTGTCATGTAGAAGATCCGCAGACGGCGTCCTTTGTCAGACGGCGGCTGCTTCATCGCGAGCGCGTCGGCGAGCACCTGGTTCAGAGCTCCGGTCGGAACACGCATCGTCTGATTCTCCCGCACGATGTCAATCATCTCAAACAGCTTCTGTGTGCGCTGCCCGGTCTTGGCCGAGATAAAAACGATCTCGGCATACGGCATGAATGAAAGGGTGCTGCGGATCCGGTCCGCATATTCATAGACCGAATGCCCGTCCTTGTCGGCAATGGCGTCCCATTTGTTCACGGCGATGATGATGCCTTTGCCCCGCTCGTGGGCGATGCCGCCGATCTTCGCGTCCTGTTCGGTGATCCCCTGTGTCGCGTCAATCACTAGAATGCAGATGTCAGCGCGCTCTACGGCCGATACCGCGCGTATGATCGAATAGCGTTCGATGTCTCCGGTGATCTTGTTCTTGCGGCGCAGGCCCGCCGTATCGATGAAAACATACTCAGAGCCGTTATATGTCACCGGTGTATCCACAGCATCGCGCGTCGTGCCGGCGATGTCCGATACGATGAGACGATTCTCGCCGAGCAGCCGGTTGATAAGAGATGATTTTCCGACATTTGGCTTGCCGATCACCGCAATGCGCGGCCGGTCATCTTCTTCCTGAACCGGCGGCTGCTCCGGCATCTTCTCGAATACGGCATCGAGAAGATCGCCTATGCCAAGCTTGGCCGACGCAGAAATCGGAATCGGATCGCCCAGCCCCAGATTGTAGAATTCGTAAACGTCCGCCATCTGCTTTTCGAAATTCTCGACCTTGTTGACAGCCAGAACCACCGGCTTGCGGCTGCGGCGCAGCATATCCGTCACTTTCAGATCCGCGTCGACAAGACCGTCTCTGGCATCCGTGAGAAAAATAATGACGTCCGCCGTCTCGATAGCGATCTCAGCCTGCTCCCGCATCTGCTTTAAAATGACATCCGAGGACTCCGGCTCGATGCCGCCGGTGTCGATGAGTGTAAATGAGTGATCCAGCCATTCAACATCGGCATAGATCCGGTCACGGGTCACGCCCGGCGTGTCTTCGACGATCGAAATCTTCGATCCGGCCATACTGTTGAACAAAGTGGACTTGCCGACATTCGGTCTGCCCACAATGGCTACGATTGGTTTTGACATGAAGTCTCCTTTGAAAATCAGATATTTTCGATCTGCCAGTCTATCGGCGCCATGCCGTTTTCCTTCAGGAATTCATTGGCCTTTGAGAAATGCCGGCAGCCGAAAAATCCTTTGTAAGCTGACAAAGGACTCGGGTGCGCCGCCGTGAGAATCAGATGCTTCGGATTGTTCAGCATGGCAGCTTTTCTTCTGGCAGGTCCTCCCCAAAGCATGAAAACGATCGGGCGGTCCTGTTCGTTCAGGATCCGGATGGCTGCATCCGTAAATTCCTCCCAGCCGATACCGCGGTGGGAATTCGGCTCATGCGCGCGCACCGTCAGGACAGTGTTCAGGAGCATAACCCCCTGATCCGCCCATTTTTTCAGATACCCGTTGTTCGGAATGTAACAGCCCAGATCGTCGTGCAGCTCCCGGTAGATATTGACAAGCGAGGGCGGTATCTCCACGCCTGGATTGACCGAAAAGCACAGGCCGGTTGCCTGGCCGGGGTTAAAGTACGGATCCTGCCCGAGAATCACAACACGGACGCTTTTCAGAGGCGTAAAATGAAATGCATTGAAAATGTCATCCGCCGGCGGATAAATGGGGTGTCCGCTCCGGTACTCTTCCAGTACTTTTTGAAAGAGTTTTTTGTAATATGGCTTTGAAAACTCCGGTGTCAGAGGCTTCAGCCAGTCATTTGTGATTGGCGGCATATCGTATCATCTCTTTTCCTGTCAGTCTTCCGCCGGAATACGGACCGGAATGCCGTTTTCCCGCAGGTATTTTTTCAGATCGCCGATATCAAGCTCCTTGTAGTGAAACAAAGAGGCAGCCAGCGCTGCGTCCGCGTGGCCTTCGGTGAAGGCGGTCAGAAAATCTTCTTTTTTCCCGGCGCCGCCTGATGCGATGACCGGGATGTGGACAGCGTCTGCGACCGCACGGGTGAGCGCAAGGTCATATCCCTGTTTCCGGCCGTCACAGTCCATGCTGGTGAGAAGAATTTCTCCCGCCCCCAGCTTCTCTGCTTTCATGGCCCACTCGACGGCGTCCATGTTCATATCAATGCGCCCGCCGTTGCGGTAAATAGTCCAGCCCTCTGCATTGTCACGCTTTTTGGCGTCGATGGCAACAACCACACACTGTGCGCCGAATTTCAGAGCGGCTTCCGATATCAGGTTCGGATTCAGGATAGCGGCGCTGTTGATCGAAATCTTGTCAGCGCCCTCTCTGAGCAGTGCTCTGAAATCATCCACCGTGCGGATTCCGCCGCCGACGGTGAACGGAATAAATACCTTCTCGGCCACCTTGCGCACCAGATCGACCGTCGTCTCCCGGCGGTCTGACGTAGCCGTTATATCCAGGAATACAAGCTCATCCGCTCCGCTCTTGTCATACATTCCGGCGACTTCGACAGGGTCTCCTGCGTCACGCAGATTGACAAAGCTTGTGCCCTTGACTACCCGTCCGTTCTTGCAGTCCAGGCAGGGAATAATCCGTTTCGTCAGCATTATCTCACCTCCAGGAAATTCTTGAGGACTTTCAGTCCGATCCGGCTGCTCTTCTCCGGGTGAAACTGCGTTCCGAAGCAGTTGCCCAGTTCAACCGAAGCATCGAATGGATGAATATAATCACAGGTCGCCGTGACAATTGAAGGATCATCAGCCTTCAGGTAATAGGAGTGAACAAAATACATATACGGATTCTGCCCGATTCCGCGGAGAATCCGTGCGCCTTCCCGGATCCGTATGCTGTTCCAGCCCATGTGCGGAATTTTTTCCGTGTCGGAGCGGAAACGGTAAAACCGGCCCTTGAGAATTCCAAGTCCCGGAGCCTCCGGAGATTCCTCGCTTCCCTCAAACAGCAGCTGCATGCCGACACAGATTCCCAGAAACGGCTTCCCGCCCCGGATTGTCTCGCGGATGACCTCTGTCAGGTCATAATCCTGCAGATGCTGCATGCAGTCTCCGAACGCGCCCACGCCCGGCAGAATGACATGATCGGCACGGCGGATCTGTTCCTTGTCCCTCGTGACAACCGGACTGTCTCCCAGTGCGATGAGCGCCTTCTCGACGCTTTTGATATTCCCCGCATCGTAATCGATGATTGCTACCAAATCAGCCTCCCTGCCCAGCGGGCAAAACCTTCAGACAAACGCTCCCGTGCATCCGTCCTCAAACAGATCTCCCACAAGTACCGGCCGGATCGTTCCGGTGAGTTCTGCAGGATTGGTCTGCTGCCCGCACGGTATATATATTTTTATATAATTTCCGGTGAGTCCCGTAAAGTACTTTTTGCCGTTCACTTCCTCCGTCTGCTCGATCAGGACATTTTTTGTCTCATTTTTGAAAGACAGACGGTAGCTGTGCGCAAGTTCCTTTGCCTGCGCGATGAGCCGGCCCGATCTCTCGTGCTTGACATTCTGCGCAATCTGACCTTCCATGCGGTCTGCCACTGTGCCTTCGCGTCTGGAATATTTGAAGACATGGCACTCGTAAAACCGAATATCCCTGACAAATGCAAGAGTCTCCTGAAATTCTTCCTCCGTCTCCTGCGGAAATCCGACGATGATGTCCGTCGTGACCGCCGGACGGTCAAACGTTTCCCGGAGCAGCTTCACACTGGCGGCAAATTCTTCCGTCGTGTAATGCCGGTTCATCCTATGCAGGACCGCGTCAGATCCGCTCTGCAGCGAAAGGTGAAAATGCGGACAGAAAGCCGGCACGGCTGCGAGCCTTTCTGCAAAATCTTTTGTGATGACTCTCGGTTCCAGAGAACCGAGGCGGATGCGCCTCACACCAGGAATCTTTCCGGCCTTTTCGATCACTTCGATCAGGCTTCCGCTTCCGCTGTCCATCCCGTACGAAGTCAGGTGAATACCCGTCAGAACAAACTCCTGAAATCCTTTTGAGGCCAGTGCGGTGATTTCCTGCAGAATATCTTCTTCTGCCCGGCTGCGGATCCGGCCGCGCAGATACGGAATGATACAGTATGTGCAGAACTGGTTGCAGCCGTCCTGCATTTTGATATAGGCGCGGGTGTGATCTCTCACTTCCGTGAGCGTCAGATTTTCATATACCGGATCCCGGCTGATATCTTCGACATCCGACACCGCGCGGTGCTCCTCCCCGTGTGTTCCCTCGGCATCACCCGAACGCTGCGGTCTGCTGGCCGTGAACTGCTCAAGAATCGGAATCAGATCCTTTTTCCGGTTGTTTCCGAGTACGATGTCGACAGCCGGGTCATCCGCAAGACTTTCGGCCTGTTCCTGCGCATAACAGCCTGAAGCAATCACAACTGCATCCGGATACAGTTTTCTGGCCCGGTGCAGCATCTGCCTCGACTTGTGGTCGGCTATATTTGTGACTGCGCAGGTATTGATGATGCATACATCTGCTTTCTGCCCGCCGGCAAACGGGACGATACTGTACCCGGCCGCCGCGAGCATCTGCTCCATGGATTCGGCCTCATAAGCATTCACCTTGCATCCGAGATTATGGATTGCCGCGGTTTTCAAAACGATTTTCCCTCACATTCCGTTGACTTATAAAAGCAAAAAAAGTATGATTAACACAGTAAAGTGCTTCGTGCAGGAGGTAGAAATTATGAAAACAGTAAAGATTTCTCTCAATTCAATCGACAAGGTAAAGAACTTTGTAAATGACATCTCCAAATTCGATGTGGACTTTGATCTTGTTTCCGGCAGATATGTAATCGACGCGAAGTCCATCATGGGTATCTTCAGCCTGGATCTCTCCAAGCCGATCGAGCTGAACATTCACGCCGATGAAGCCGGCGATGTCGAGACGATTCTCAAGGTTCTCAAGAACTATATCGTAGAAGACTGAGAGAACTGTTTTCCGCTACATGCAACGATATTCAACACACCCCGGATCTCCTCCTGCAGGAAATCCGGGGCTTTATTTTATTCTTCCGGTATCTCGTGCCCGCAGGAAATCACGATTTCCGTATCGACTGCTTTCTGAACCATTTCTTCGATTCCGTCAAGCTTCTTTTCATCCCGCTCGATCACGTGCAGCAGCGGTTTGGTCACCGGATGCTTTGCCACGAAAATCGTGCAGCAGTCTTCGTACGGTTCGATCGAGGTGTCGTAGGTTCCGATTTTTTCGGATATATTGATGATCTCCTGCTTGTCCATGCCGATGAGCGGCCGGTAAACCGGCAGTGTGCACACAGCGTTCGTGCACAGCAGACTCGGCATGGTCTGACTGGCCACCTGTCCGATGGACTCGCCCGTGATAAGCCCCAGGCAGTTGTTCTTCTTTGCGAGCTCCTCGGCGATCCGCATCATATACCGGCGCATGATAATCGTCAGTTCATCATGCGGACACTTCTGATAGATCGCCATCTGGATCTCCGTGAAATTCACGACATGCAGGCGGATCGGCCCGGCAAAGGCGGAAACCTCATTTGCCAGATCGACAACTTTCTGCTTTGCGCGCTCGCTGGTGTACGGCGGCGCATGAAAATAGGTTGCTTCAATCTGCACGCCGCGCTTGCTGATCATGTATCCGGCAACGGGGCTGTCAATGCCGCCGGAGAGCAGAAGCATCGCCTTGCCGGCTGTTCCGACCGGCATGCCGCCCGGCCCCGGGATCTCTTTGCAGTAGATATAGATCTTGTTGCGGATTTCAACCTGCAGCAGCACCTGCGGATGATGCACATCTACATGCGTATTCGGCATTGCGTCCAGAATCCGGCCGCCGAGTTCTGCATTGATCTCCATGGAATCCATCGGATAATTCTTGCGGCCGCGCCGCGCCTGCACCTTGAACGAAAATGTTCCGTCCGGATAGCTTTCCTTCAGGAATCGGATGCAGTGATCCGAAAGATCATCAAATCCTTTGTCTTCAATCTCCTCCACCGGGCAGATCCACACGATTCCGAATACCTTCTGCAGCGCTGCAATTACTTCTTCGCTGTCAAAACTTTCCGTCGCCGTGGCGTAGATGCGCCCGCTTTCCTTGTGCACTTTGAATCCGCCGTCGATGCCGTACAGGGCATGGCGGATCTGCCGCACCAGAGCATCCTCGAAAATATAACGATTGTTGCCCTTGATGCCGATCTCGCCGTACTTGATGAGAAATGCCGTAATCATCCTTCGCTGATAATCCTCTCTGATCAGTGTCTTGTGAACAGACGCAGCTGCGGAAGAAGCTCCCGGAGCGTCTGAATGCAGTAATCCAGTTCTTCCTGCGTTGTCTCAAAACAGAAACTGAAGCGCAGTGTCGAGTCAAGCAGTGTATCCGGCACGCCGATTGCCTGCAGCGTGGAACTCAGTCCCGGACGGTTGGAGGAGCATGCCGAACCGGAAGAGACATAGACTCCCTTTTCTTCCAGAGCGTGCAGCAGAACCTCGGCTCTGATACCTTCAAAAGAAGCGCTCACGATATGCGGCGCGCTGTCCCGCCCCGTCTTACCGTTGATGGTAACGCCGTCAAGGCTCTTCAGATCTGCGACGAACTTCTCCTTCATCGCATACATGCGGTTGATCTCTTCATCAAAGCCTTTCCCGTAAGCCAGCTCGGCTGCCAGCCCGAGGCCAGCATATCCCGGGACATTTTCCGTGCCGGAGCGCATTCCTCCCTGCTGACCGCCGCCGTATATGATCGGCTGAATCTTCGTGCCTTTTGCGATGTACAGGAATCCCGTTCCTTTGGGCGCATGGATCTTGTGGCCGGATACGCTCAGCGTATTGCACCGGATCTTGTGAACAGGCAGGCGGAACTTTCCGTATGCCTGAATCGCGTCTACGTGATATAAAATGTCCGGATTGAATTCTTTGACAATTCTTCCGATTTCTTCGATCGGTTCGACAGCGCCCATTTCATTGTTAACTGCCATGCAGGACACCAGAATCGTCTTGTCGTCAAGTGCCGCCTTCAGCGCATCAAGATCCACAATTCCATTCTTGTCGACCGGCAGCCAGGTCACTTCGAATCCTCTTTCCTCCAGAGCCCGGAACGGCTCCTTGACGGATGAGTGTTCGACGCTGCTCACGATAATGTGATTGCCGCGCCGGGAAGCAGCTGTAGCGCCTCCGATAATCGCAGTGTTGTTGGACTCCGTGCCGCCGGACGTGAACAAAATCTCCTTCGGGCTGCATTTCAGCGTCGCCGCGATCTGTTCGGACGCCCGGCGCATATACTGCTCCGCCTGAAAGCCCTTCAGGTGTTTGCTGGACGGGTTTCCATAATCTTCCCGCATCAGCTTCACGACCAGGTCGATGACTGGTTCCGAAACGCGGGTGGTCGCAGAATTGTCAAGATATGCTTCCATCTGTTTTACTTTTCTTCCTTTTCGTCGTCATTCTCGTACAAATATGTCAGAATCGACAGGATCATCATGCCGGCCGTTTCCGTCCGCAGGATCCTCCGCCCGAGAGTGACGATCTGCGCGCCCTTTTCTCTGGCAAAATCAATCTCTTCCGGTGAAAATCCGCCCTCCGGGCCGATGAAAATGCTGACCGAATCGCCAGGTTTAAGGCTCTCCATCACTTCTCTTGTCCGGCGCATGCCTTCCGCCGACTCATACGGCAGCAGAAACAGTGTACTGCCAGACGCCTCTGATGCGGCATCCTCAAAGCGCATCACCGGACTCACTTCCGGAATCCGGCTCCGCTTGCTCTGCTTTGCAGCAGCCTCTGCAATGGCATTCCAGCGCGTCACCTTCGCGGACGCCTTCTTTTCATCAAGCTTCACCACGCTTCGGCGCATGGCAACCGGCACGATTCTGTCCACGCCCAGCTCAATGCACTTCTGAACGATCAGGTCCATCTTGTCGCCCTTCGGCAGCCCCTGATACAGGGTCGCGTGAACAGGCAGTTCATTTGTCCGCACGTCCGTCTTTAGAATCCTGCAGACAACCGTCTGCCCATTGTCTTCATCCTGGATAAAGCCGCTGATCTCACAGAGATAATCGAAATTGTCGCCGGAACTGATCAGAAGCTTTTCGCCCGGGCGCATCCGCAGTACGTTGTGGATGTGATTGTAATCCGCGCCGGCAAGAAGGATCTTCCCCTCCGACACGTGAATGTCCTTGTGTTCGGCAAAGAAATGATACATGCATCACACCTTCTTTGCAGTGATACTTACCCATTCGCCGTCATGATACGTCTCAAGCACCTGAAGATGCGGGTTGGCCTCGATCGCATTTCTGACGTCAGTCTCCTTCGCCTCGATGATGCCGGACGTGAACAGCAGTCCGCCGTCTTTCATGTGCCGGTCAATGACAGCACTCATCGGAATAAGCACATCGTGCAGGATATTTGCGCACACAATGTCGTACCGCCCGTAGCCGACGGCATCGGCTGCTTTTTTGTCCGTCACGATGTCTCCAAGCACAATGTCATAGCACTCCGGCGGAAAGTGGTTGACGTCTGCATTTTCCATGAAGGCAGTGCGGGCGTTCGGATCCAGGTCGGTCCCCACGGCGTGACCTGCGCCGAACAGCAGTGCCGCCAGCGACAGAATACCGCTGCCGCAGCCGACATCCAGGATCTGTTCGCCTCCCTTTACAGCTTCCTGAAGCTCCCGGATTACCATACGCGTCGTCTCGTGTGCTCCCGTTCCGAATGCCGTTCCCGGATCCATCGAAAGCACCGGACGGCCGGAAAGCTCTTCCGGCACGTCCTCCCACGTAGGCTTGATCACCAGTTTCCCGATGGTAAATGTATGCCAGTATTTCTTCCAGTTGTTGATCCAGTCCTTGTCTTCCGTTTCAGACTGCGTGATGGCAGCACTGCCGATGTCAGAGCACAGCTTCAGTTCCTCGAGAGCCGCCTGAACCTTGCGCAGCATGGCCGGAATGTCATCCTTTTCCGGATCCAGGTAAAAGATAACCTGAGCCCTGTCATCCTCCGGAAGAGGCGGCATCAGGCTTTTTCCTTCGTCGTCGCCCGTATCGATGAACATTCCGTGCGCCTCTTCCTTTGTAAGCGGCACATGGTCGCGGATCTCGACTCCTTCGATGCCGAGGCCGGCGAGGGTGGCGGAGAGAATGTCCTCCGCCTCCGCCTTTGTCTCAATTGTAAAAGATTCCCATTTCATAGCAAGGCCCCGTCAGGCGTTTTCAAGGAACGTGCAGTAGCACTTCAGCGCTTCATATATATCCGCTTTGCTCGTCACTTCCATCGGCGCGTGCATGTTCTGCACAGCGACACCGGAGTCAACGACAGACATATCATAATCCGCCATGATGTAAGCGATCGTACCGCCGCCGCCGGCATCGACCTTGCCGAGCTCAGCAGTCTGATAGGCTACGCCGCCTTCATCGAGAATCCGGCGCAGCATGCCGAGGAATTCTGCATTCGCGTCATTGCTGCCCGACTTACCTCTGGCTCCCGTGTACTTGTTGAATACGACGCCTCTGCCGAAGTAACATGTGTTCTGCTTCTCCATCACGTCCGGATAGTTCGGATCGTACGCGGCCGACACGTCGCTGGAAAGCATATGGGAGTGGCGGAGCGCCCGGCGCAGTGCAAGCTCTGAATACTGTCCGGCTGCGTTCATCAGCTCGGCGAGCGTGTTCTCAAAGAAGCGGGAATGCATGCCGGTTGCGCCGACCGATCCGATCTCTTCCTTGTCGACCAGCAGCGTGCAGCTGGTGCGGCGCGGATTGCGGACACGCAGCTGGGCGATGAGTGACGGGTACGCGCACACCCTGTCATCCTGACCATACCCGGCGATCATGGATTTATCGATGCCGTAATCCCTGGCCGGCCCGGCCGGAACGACTTCGATCTCGGCCGACAGGAAATCCTCTTCTTCAATTCCGTACTTTGTGTGAAGGATCGAAAGAATATTGTCTGCGACAGGGCGCTTGTCCTTTTTGTCGCCGGCTTCTGCCGCCGGGATGCTGCCGGCCAGTACATTCAGATCCTCGCCGGCAACGACGTCCGAACCGGTCTTCTGCATCTGTTTGGATGCCAGATGAATCAGAAGGTCAGAAATTCCGACAATCGGATCTCCCTCGTCCTCACCGATGCGGATTCTTACCGTCTGACCGTTCTTGAGCGCCACAACGCCGTGCAGAGCCATCGGCCGTGCGGTCCACTGATACTTCTTGATCCCGCCGTAATAATGCGTGTTCAGAAATGCGAGGCCCGTGTCCTCATAGAGCGGATCCTGCTTGATATCAAGCCTCGGAGAATCAATGTGCGCCCCGAGAATATTCAGACCGTTTTCAATCGGCTCGGTGCCGATCTCAAAGAGCGCAATGGATTTGTTCATGTTCACCGCATAGACACGGTCGCCAGGCTTCAGAGTTATTCCCTGCTCGATGATTCCGTAAAGGTCGCGGTAACCGGCTTCCTTGGCCAGCTCGACAGCCGCAGCGGTGCATTCGCGCTCTGTTTTGTTCTCGGAGATGAACTTCCGGTACTGCTCGGCAAATGCAAATACCTGAACGTATGTCTCTTTGTCGTACGACTCCCATGCATTCTTTCTTTCCATTCCGTTTCTCCTTTCAGAACATTGTCCGGATGTCATATTTCCACATGAATGGCTTCTTCGCTGCCGCCCTTTTCCTGCGCCTGTTCCTCTTCCTGCCGGTCGGCCTCAGCTTCTGCCACTTGTTTCATTTTTTCAAATTCCTCGGCGCTCACCTGCGGAAGATCCCCGGTCTGTGACAGGCCGAAAGCCCGCAGAAATTCCTCCGTTGTCCCGAACAAAAGCGGTCTTCCCGGCGCATTCAGTCTGCCGGCCTCTTCGATCAGGCCGTATTCGACAAGCCGGTTCAGCGCGTGGCCGCTTGAAACACCGCGGATCTTTTCGATTTCCAGTCTTGTCACAGGCTGCTTGTAAGCGACGATCGCCAGAGTCTCGAGAAGTGCCTGGGACAGTGTGTAGCGTTTCGGCTGACTGGCAACTGCCACCAGCTGACGAAAAAACTGCGGTTTTGTGGAGAGCTGATAACTGTCGTCCAGTCTGCGCAGCTGGATTCCTCTTCCGGGCGCCTGATACTCCTGCTGCATATCCCGGAGAAGTCCTTCCATCTTTTCGTCAGATATATCCAGAGCTCCCGCGAGCGTATGGAGCGGGACCGCCGTACCCATCGTGAAAAGAATAGCCTCCGCCGCTGCTTTGTACTCACTATCCGTCATTTTCTTCTCCAAACTTTGCGTCCTGCGGATCCCGGATTACTTCAATTTCAATCTCTCCGCAGGTTTCCTCCTGTCTGGCCGTGACATAGCCCCGGCGGATCAGCTCCAGCACCACCAGAAACGTGACAATCAGCTGCTGCCGGCTTTCGTGCTCATCCAGGAGCTCCCGGAAATTCACATTTTTTCTGCCGTGCAGATGTTTTCTCACCGATGCCGCACCGTCAGCCATGCTGACCTTCTCGCGCACGATCTTTCCGAACTTCGAGCGGACCGGATCGATTTTTTCCGTGCGCCGCCGCATCACATCCTCAAAGACTGCATGGAGCTTCTGCAGCGTCAGATCTCCGATCAGATCCTTTACATCGACCGGTTCCTGATATTCCGCGATCTCACCCGGGACCGGGACTTCCCGGTAGAGCACCTGCCCGGCGCTCTCTTCCCGCTCCTTCAGGTCACCGGCAGCCTCTCTTGCAATGCGGTACTCGACAAGCCGTCTGACGAGTTCGGCTCTCGGGTCATCCTCTTCTTCCTCCGTCTTTTTCTCCTGCGGAAGGAGCATTCTCGCCTTGATATCCAGCAGCGTGGCCGCCATCACGAGAAATTCACTGATTACATCCAGATCCTCCTCGTCCGCGGCATTTATGTATTCCATATACTGATCTGTAATCATGGCGATCGGAATGTCATAGATATTCACTTTGTTTTTTTCGATCAGATGCAGAAGCAGGTCCAGCGGCCCGTCAAATGCAGCCAGATGAAAGGTGAGTTCCATTCCGTTCTCCCCGGATGCGCAAAAGGATTTTTAAACAGCATTTTTCATTGTATCGAAATCCCGGTGTATTTGCAAGGAATCCCCAAAATCAGATGACAGGGCGGCCTTCTTTCTGCTTTTTTAAAAAGGAGGCTCATTTCGGTGAAGAAATGAACCTCCTTTATAAACTCCGGTAAACCCAGGATGCCGCTGCCAACAGTAGATTCCTAGCCAAAGCCAGGTGGGTTTCCGCAGGACAGACCGCTGTCTTCCACTACAAGGAGGCCTGACATTAGAGAGCCAATATGAGAATCCCTTATAAAGATTGTAGGATCCGACATAAAAGGCTGGCGAACACCCCAGGAAATTACTTTTGCTACGCTCATTATAGACGTTTCGTGCCGGGCTTTCAATAAAAACGGCGGAAAAATGCGCTTTACAGCGGCCCGATTTTGTGCGGGTGCATCGTCGCCTTCATCTCGATATCCGGGATACTGCTACCGGAAAATTCAATCGCCTGTGTGATCACCTCCGGAGCAACGTGCATGGCTTTGGCCAGTTCATCCGGCGTCGCCTTCCGTCCGTTTTCTTCGCGGAACTTTCTGGCCGCCTCATTGACACGGTTGACTTGATACACGACCTGCCTCGAGACGTCGCTTTCCTCGTTCTGACTCGTGAGCAGCACGCGCATCTGGTCCTGAACCCGGGCTCTCACCTCGTCCAGCATCCCGTGAAGCACCGCCTGCAGGTCTTCCTTGCTTCCGCGCCGGATCTTGTCCCGCCACTCCGGATTTTTCAGCCACTCCTCCTGTGAGATGTAATTAAACAGGATCAAATTTGCCTCCTGAACCAGATCGCCGGAGTCAATGCCATGCCCGACAAATGGCTGCACAAAATCCAGAATCTTCGGGAGACAGGCCTCCGTGAGCCGGCTCACCGCTGTATCGTCTTTTCCTTCCTCGATTTCCATCAGCATGTACCCGCAGTCCTCATCGGAAACCTCCGGCATTTTCGCCAGTTCATCCAGATACAGGTCCATGTTCTCATCATCTGTCTTCGGTTCCTGAATATCCGAAGAATTCTTCTCATCCTCCAGAGCTTTCTTCTCTTCCCACGCCGTATACGCATTGCTTCCGTTGTAACCGCGGATCTTAATCCCGCCGGCGCGCAGGAAACCGTTGACCATGGTGAGCTGTTCCTCATCAAGACGGATGTCCTGAAAATATTCTTTTATATCTTCTTCGGTTATAAAACCGCCGTTTACCTTCGCGTATTCCTTCAGATTGTTCAGATCCTCCAGAAATTTAGCCTGACGCGATTCTTCTGCCATTGTGCAATATTCCTTTCCCTCAGGCATGCAGAGCCGGTTTCCTTTATTTGCCGCCTGATGCACACCGTGCTATACTTGAGAAAACAGCGCGTGCCAGGACGGCACACGATTTTGTTTACATCTTATCATAACAGAAACGAGGTATGAACGTCACATGAGAATTGCTCTGATCAACGAGAACAGCCAGGCAGCCAAAAACGGCACCATTTATGCTGCCCTCAAGAAAGTCGCAGATGAAAAGGGATACACGGTCGACAACTACGGCATGTATGCCGCGGACGACGAAGCTCAGCTCACATATGTCCAGAACGGTATTCTTGCTGCCATCCTGCTGAACTCAAAGGCAGCAGATTTCGTGGTTACCGGATGCGGTACCGGCGAGGGCGCAATGCTTGCTCTGAATTCATTCCCGGGTGTTATCTGCGGCCACGTGGAAGATCCGCTGGATGCTTATACATTTGCCCAGATCAACGACGGAAACGCCATCGCGATCCCGTTCGCACTGCGCTTCGGCTGGGCCGGCGACCTGAACCTTCAGTACATCTTCGAGAAGCTCTGGTCCGAGCCGTCAGGAAGCGGTTATCCGAAGGAAAGAGCCGTTCCGGAAAAGCGCAACAAGCAGATTCTTGACACGGTCCGCAAGGCAGCTTTCAAGGAAGACCTGGTTGAAATCCTGAAGAGCCTGGATCCGGAGCTCGTCAAGGGCGCTGTTGCCGGCAAGAACTTCAAGGATCTGTTCTTCACAAACTGCAAAGACGAGAAGATCGGCGCATATGTAAAGTCGATTCTCGACTGATCGAAAAAAGCCCGGGAGGTACACGGCCTTCCGGGCTTTTTTAAAAGTTTTTGATATCCGTGCTTCCATCCGGATACTTGTAAATATACTCGATCATGCCCGGCCCCAGATTCTTTGTGGGTCTGGCCGTGAAGCCGTGTTTCAGGTAGAATTCTTCCATTCCCTTGCGGCACATCAGGTCGAACATCATGCGGGTGCCCGGGAGCATATTCTCCCGCACATACCGGGTCACCGTGTCAAGAAGCAGACTGCCGATCCGCTGCCCCTGATATTCGGGGACAATAATCAGATCCTGCACGTAGCTTACCACAGCGCCGTCTCCCACAAGCCGGGCCATTCCGATCGGCCTTTCCCCGTCAAAGACGGTAAAGACTTCCAGACTTCCGGCAAGCGCCTTCTGGGCCTGCGCCCGCGTGAGGCGGATCCAGCCGACGGATTCCCGCAGCGAAAGATACGTTCCGACATCCCGTATACCTGTGCGGATTTCCATAGTCTGCTCCTTTCCGGCCTGAGAATTTACTGCCTATTATAACAGTTCACGGCGCAAAAGGCATTAAAAAAAGACAGGAGTAACCATGACAAATGCAGAACTGACTGTCGCCAAAGATTCATCCGGCAGCTTCACAAGTATACAGAAAGCTGTCGATGCCCTTCCGGACACCGGCGGCGTAATACGGATTGCGGCCGGCACCTGGAACGAGCGTGTTGAAATCCGCAAACCGGGTGTCACGATCATTGGCCAGGGAAGCGACCGCACCACAATCAGTGCCGGATACGGCGCGAACATGAAAATGCCGGACGGCAGCCGCCGCGGGACATTCCGTTCCTACACAATGCTCATTTTCACACATGACTTTCATGCGGAAGGAATCTGTGTGGAGAATACAGCCGGCCCCGGAAGACTGGCCGGTCAGGCCATCGCTGTGTATGCAGAAGGTGACAGGATTTCGTTCCGGAACTGCCGGATACTCGGCGCGCAGGACACTCTTTTCACCGGTCCGCTTCCGCCCGCAGAAATCGAACCGGGAGGCTTCACAGGTCCCACAAAAGAAGCACCTCGTATACCAGGACGTCAGCTCTATGAATCCTGTTTCATATCCGGCGAAATTGACTTTATCTTCGGCTCGGCCCGAGCATATTTTTACGACTGTACGCTTCACGCCATCGACAGCGGACGATACCCCGATGCATTTTACTGCGCACCATCGACCAATGAAGGGGAGGCGTTCGGCTATGTTTTTGACCGCTGCCGTTTCACCGGCGACTGTCCGAAGGGCAGCGCGTTTCTGGCGCGTCCGTGGAGAGACTATGCAAAGGCAGTTTTCCTGAACTGCTCGATGGACTCATCCGTCAATCCGCTGGGGGTTGATGACTGGAACAAGCCGCAGACACACGAAAGTGCGTTTTTCGCGCAGTACAACTGCACAGGAGAAGGAGCCGGAACAGTTCAGACCCGGGCAGCCTTCATGCATTTCCTGACTGAAAAAGAAGCGGCCGCCTTCAACAGGGAAGCTGTGCTCGGCACAGATTTCTCCTGAAAAGGCAGCCGTCTTGTCATGATTTCTGCTCTGCTGTTTCTTTGATATCATGTCCGTCCAGGGCGCTGCCGTCGACGTCAAACCAGAATTCCACGCCATCCTGGTGATTCAAGACACCGCATTGCTTGCCGTACGAATCGCAGATTGCCTTCACGATGCTCAGGCCTATGCCGTTGCCGCCGTACTCAAGCGTCCTGGCTTTGTCGATCTTGTAAAATTTCTCCCAGATCCGGTCCGTCTCCTCATCCGGAATCGGATTCCCAGTATTGAACACATGAACGCGCCGGTTGGTCCCTTCGTCAGTTTCCCAGACACGGATCTGCTTTCTGCCGGCCGCATAGTGAATGGCGTTCGAGAGATAATTCGTAATCATCTCGTCAACCTTTGTCTCGTCGGACCAGGCATCAATGCCGCTCTCCGGCCCCTCATAGACAAGCTCAATACCGTCTTTCTGGGCGGTCAGCCGGTTGGCCGACACACAGTCGTGCAGCAGCTGCGCCAGATCAAAACGCTTCATGACCGGCTTTTCATTGCCAAACTCGATCTGATTGAGGTCCAGCAGCCGGCGGACCATGATGTTCATCTTTTTTGACTCGTCCAGAATCACGCCGCAGTAATATGCGCTGCTCTCCGGATCATCGGCTATTCCGTCTCTGAGCCCTTCCGCGTAGCCCTGAATCAGAGCAATCGGTGTTTTCAGATCGTGCGAAACGTTGCTGAGGAACTCCTTGCGCATGTTGTCAATCTCGGTCTTGCGCTCAATGTCCCGCTGCAGCTGTGTGTTCGCGGATTTCAGCTCGCTGATCGTCTCTTCGAGACTTTCGCTCATGTCATTCATCTTCCGTCCGAGCACGCCGATCTCACTTCGGTCATGGCCCTCATAGCGGACATCAAAATCCAGCGAACTCATGCGGCTCGCAATCTCTGACAAATGCTTGATCGGCCTCGAAATAAAGCCGGACAATCCCGACGCAGTCACCAGACCGATCACAAAGATGAGAATGCCTGCAATCTGAATGAACCGGTTGGTCATGACAATCGTATCCCGCACACTCAAAAGCGGCATGCGCATCAGCAGCGTCGTTCCATTTCCATAGGTACCCCACAGCTCGTAAAAGTTGTCATTGAGTCTGGCATCATACGACTTCTGCAGCGTGTAGGAATCATTTTTCTCAATGATTGTTACGTTGTTGTTGTCGCCCTCCCCGTCACGCAGCGGAATTCCTCCGAGCACAGTTTCCTGAATCTTCTGCAGCATCATTCCGGCATCGCGCGTATTGGAATAGATCACTTCCCAGCTGCTGTCGACAATGACCAGATTGACTGAATACGGAGACACCATCTGGTCCAGCTGCTTTGTTGTGTCATCCTTTGAGATGGCTCCGCTCATGTAATCGTTCATGACCGAGTTGACTTCGCCGTATGCCGTCACCATGTCTTTTCTTTTCGTGCTCAGATAATACGGCTCGACCATAAATGTGTTGAGCAGCAGCAGGGTACAGGTCATTCCCAGTACAATAGCCCCGATCAGAGCCGTGATCCGGAAACGAATCGAATGAACCAGACTGACTTTTTCAGAATCCGTTTTTCTGCCGTTATTGTATTTTTGAAACACTTGCATTCACACCTTTCATCCGGCAGTCCGGATCAGGCCGTGGGGCTGAATTTGTAGCCCATCCCCCAGATGGTCTGGATATAATCCCCGCACGGTCCGAGCTTGTGCCTGAGTTTCTTTACATGCGTATCAATGGTCCTGGCATCCCCGTAATAGTCATAGTTCCAGACATTGTTCAGAATCTTTTCGCGGGACAGGGCAACGCCGTTATTTTTCATGAAGTACTCGAGCAGCTCGAATTCCTTGAAGGACAGCTCTACTTCCTGCCCCTGCACGCTGACGCGGTGTGCCGTCTTGTCCAGCGTAATGCCGCCGATTGTGACAGGCTTGCTGCCTGCCTCATCCGGATAGGAGCGGCGCAGAAGTGCGTCGACACGGGCGGTAAGAATTCTTGGCGAAAATGGCTTTGAAATGTACTCGTCGGCTCCGCAGTCAAATCCCGTAAGTTCATCATCCTCTTCTCCCTTGGCGGTGAGAATGATGACCGGAATATCTGACGTCTGACGAATCTCACGGCAGACGTCATATCCGTTTACCTTCGGCATCATGACATCAAGAATCAAAAGCGCGATATCCTTGTCCGAATAAAACATATCCAGCGCTTCCTGGCCGTCTCCGGCCTCCAGCACGATATATCCCTTGCGGGCAAGAAAGTCGTGAACCAGTTTCCGCATACGGCTTTCGTCATCTGCTATCAATACCTTATAAGAATCCATATTGCTATTTCCTTTTTTATATGAACCTCTTGCACGAAGCTCCTATTGATGATATACTCAGGTACGATAGAACTAACTCTGATTATTCCATCAAACAGGAGGTACTACAATGCGTATCAGCGAATCTTCTGAGGATTACCTCGAACGGATCCTGATGTTGAGTGAGAAGCTTCCGGTCGTTCGTTCCGTTGATATAGCCAATGACATGGGTTACAAAAAGTCAAGTGTGAGCGTGGCCATGAAGAATCTCCGGCAGTCCGGAAAGATCACCGTGACACCGGCCGGCTATATCTATCTTACACCGGAAGGCAAGAAGATTGCCAGTATGATCTATGAGCGTCACAAATGTTTCAGCAAATGGCTGAGAGAACTCGGTGTTGACGAGACCACCGCCGCAAATGACGCATGCCATATGGAACACGCACTCAGCGAGCAGAGCTTCGCAGCGATCAAAGAATACATCAGCCGCCATCCGGTCGTTTCTTCCGAGGATGCTTAAAGGGCAGCAAAGCTGAAAGTACAATTATTGTGCGCAAACACCACCGCAGCAAATGGTCATCCATCCTGCCGCGGTGGTGTTCATTTCTTCCGACACGGTTCTTCAGACAGAACCGTCTTTTTTCAAAATTCTTTGCCCATATGCTTCCTTCAGTCTGTCACTGTCAGGAGGCATCTTCCGCAGTTCCCGGATCAGTCCGGATGCAAGAAGATTAATGCTGCTTTTTGCCTTTCCGTCCGGATACAGGGACGTACAGCGTTTCTGCAATTCATCCGGAAAAGAATCCCGCGGAATGCAGAAGCTGATCCCCACGCCGATCACAGCCCAGCTGATATTACCTGTTTCCGCATCCCCCATTGTTTCCGTAAGGATGCCGCCGATTTTTTTCGAACCACAGTACAAGTCATTCACGGGTCGGATCCGGCAGAAAATTCCGCAGACATCCTGTATCGCCTGACACGCCGCGCAGGCCCCGAAACGCGTGATATCCCGACTGTCGGTAAACGCGTCAAGCTCCTCACGGCGGATCACGCTCAGATATATTCCGCCCTCCGGAGACCAGAACCGGTGCCGGCCGTGTCCTGCGCCTTCTGACTGCTGCCGCGCAACCAGCACCGTTCCGTCCGCTGCGCCCTGCATGGCAAGGACTTTGGCTTCCCGGTTTGTTGAATCCGTTTTCTGCAGGAAAAGAATCCGGTCATCAGTTTCGTCAAGCGCTTCGCGAAGCCTGCGCTCTGAGAGCACACCGGGGCTGTCAGCCAGCCGGTAGCCCCGGTTGGTGACAGCCTCTATTTCCTCCCCCTCATCGCGAAGAACACGGATTGCTTTCCAGACAGAAGTCCTGGAAATCCCCAGAGTGCCGGCAATAAACTCTCCTGACAGGAACTTTCCGTCTGTTTGTTCCAGCAGCTTCAGCACACGTTCTTTTGAATTCAATACACGCTTCTCCCGCCGCGGCTGCTTCCGGACTCAGGCATATTCTTCATCCGCATCCGTCTTCCGGCTCTTGGACCTGGTCGCCTTTTTCTTCTCTTCTGCCTGTTTCTGAACCTCTGCAATCTTGTCCAGAGCCGTCCGGATATTCGCGGACATTTCCGCTTCTTCCTTCTGTCTCTGTGCAATGGCTGCCTGCAGATCTTTCTTCACGATCGCTGCCACGGCCGGATCTTCCGCGCTGATAAACTTCTCGAAAGCGTCTGGATACTGAAACGTCTTCTCGACATGATCCTTGTCAAATGCGACTGTGACATATCGGTCTTCGACAGTTTCGATCGCCCCATGTCCGAACCTGGCATGTGAAACAGCTGCGCCAATCAGGTCTTCGCCCATAGATACCTCCCTCTTGCAAATATCAACTATTCCGTTCCCTTTAGACACAACTAATTATAGCAGAAAACCGAAACAAACGCACAGAAATGTGGGTTTTGTTAGATTTCTCATCCTGAAAAATGTTTGAAAACTGACGTGCAAGTTCTTGACGGATGGCATTGAATATTTCTTATTGGTCATCTGCCATAGTGTTTTCCTTTCTGCGCGATCAAGCGAGAAATATTCACGGCTGGAGAAATTGAACTTGTACTGCCGCACGCTGGAGCCGTCCAGGTATGTCCGCAATATCGGGTTCCCAATCCCGGTTTCAATCGCATATTCAATCGGAGTATCGCCCAGACTGTTGACCCGGAATGCACCGTCTTTAAGCAGAGGGCAGGCCATGAAATAGTCTGTTACGCCTTGAATGATTGAATCTGTCACTTCAATTCCACCCCCGCCGCGCGGGCAATAGCGCCCTTATATGATGCCTTCATGGACTCGAACCATAAACTTTTAGCCTGCGGATGTCCCGGAGAACCGCCAAGATTGTTATAGTACTGCCTTCGCGCATACGGTGCAGCATAGACAATTTTGCCCGTCCCGATGACTGTCCCCAGCGTGGCAGACTTAATCATCGCCCCGGTCCGCATTGGCGTCAGCGGGTTCATGTACCGGAGACATTCCGAATCGACAATGCACTGAGCTTTATCGAACTTGGCACTTTCTTCCGCTCCGAATCCGTCATTCCATCTGAGCTCCGCTGTCACCGAGCCGCTTCCGCTTTTCCTGGTCACAATCACGCCGCGTGGCGTCTGGATATTAAAGCTCATTCTTTTCCTCCAATCCGCCAATGCTTTACGGCATCACTGCCACGGACGGTGTTATCCGCGAAGTCCGTCACAACGACCAGCTTCT
>OMUP01000067.1 GCA_900314255.1 uncultured Lachnospiraceae bacterium
TCGTAATTTCCGATCTTGCCGAAGCCCGCGCAGTTGATGAGAATCCCGACCTCAACACCCGCGTCCGTAAGCTCGGCCTTCAGCTTCGGAAACGACGCCGGATCTGTCAGATCCAGCGGCAGAATATGGCACGGCCAGGGAAGGTTCTTCGCCGTCTCCTTCAGACGGTCCTCCCGCCTTGCGATCAGCCAGAAGCCGTCGATATTCCGCTCTGTCTTTACAATCTCCCCGGCAAATGTCCGCCCGAGCCCGGACGACGCGCCGGTGATCAGCGCAATACGCATCGCGCACCTCTCCTTTCTCACCTGCTCAGATGATAGTGAATCATTTCGGCAATCGCGATAATCAGAGCCACAATGACGCCGAATACCGCAATATTTCCCAGAATGGAACTCAGCCAGTGAAGCATAAATCCGCTCCTTTCCTTCTGCCAGCGCCGGGGCAGAGAGCCTGCCGGCGCTGAAAAACTTCTCTTTCTTTTATCCGCACTTTCCGGTCGCAAAAGACACACCGTTCTGTCCGTCAGTCCGCCCGGCAGGGATCTCACACTCTCACACGAGCCCGGTCTCTTCCGGCAGGCCCAGCATGATATTCATATTCTGAACCGCCGCACCGGAAGCGCCCTTGCCTAAATTGTCAAAAAGCGCCGTGACCGTCACATTCGTATCATCGCCGCACACATGAATTTCCAGGAAATTGGTCCCCGCCAGCGCATTCGCGTACAGTGTACCCGGCTTTTCCTCAAACGGTGCCACCCGCACAAATCTCTCGCCCGCATAGTACTGCGCGAGGCGGTCTCTCACTTCCTCCGCACCCGGATGTCCGGTAAGAAGCCTTGTCTGCAGCTGGATGGTCGAAGCCATGCCCTGCGCGAAATCATCCACTACCGGAAGAAATACCGGGCGGTTCGTGAGTCCAGTGTACTTCTGCATCTCCGGAAGATGCTTGTGCTTCTGGTTCAGGCCGTAGATCCCCGGCGCGTCAAGCGCCGCAGGCCTCTCCTTTGCCTCATACTGCGCGATCATCTTCTTTCCGCCGCCCGTGTAGCCTGTCAGAGAAAAGCAGGCGACCGGATAGTCGGCCGGCAGAATGCCCATCCGCACAAGCGGCGCCACGATGCTGATGAGGCCGGTGGCATGGCAGCCCGGATTGGCGACAAAACGCGCCTTTGCGATGGCCGCCCGCTGATCGCGCGAAAGCTCGGGGAAGCCGTACGTCCAGCCGTCCGCCGTTCTGTGGGCCGTCGAGGCGTCGATCACGCGCACGTGATCCGACTCGATCAGGCTGACCGCTTCTCTGGCACCGTCATCCGGCAGGCACAGAAAAACGATATCCGCCGCATTGATGAATTTTTTCCGTTCCGACAGATCGTGCCGCTTGTCCTCGTCAATGCGCATCAGTTCCAGATCGCTTCTGGCGCCGATTCTGTCATAGATCTGCAGGCCGGTTGTTCCGCTCTGCCCGTCAATATACACTTTTGTCTTCATTTGCCATGAGTCCTTTCTTCACATTGATGTCACCAGATTCACGATGGTCATTACGACGCAGAAGATGATGAAAAGGATCACAAAGGACGCGCCGTAGATGGTTCTGGCGGCCTGACCGTCCGGGATCTGCGCCGGTGCCGGATTCAGGCGGAACTTCGGGGCCTTGGTGAACAGGAACACAATTCCGATGATGGTGAGCACCAGCATTACGATGGCAAATATGCCGTACGCGATGATGGAAGGCAGAGATTCCCACAGGAGCGCCATCTGAGCCGGGCTGCCGTCAAAATGTTCAAGCTGCGCCAGCGCCTGATCGCTGAATCCGGAGAGAAGCAGCTGCGGCAGAACGCCGCCGAACAGGTTGACAAGCATGTGGATGGCGACGGTGTAGCGCAGACGGCGGCTTCTGGTGTACACGTAACCGAGGACCAGTCCCAGGAAAAATGCGTAGAAGAACTGGTACAGATTCATGTGGAACAGCCCGAAGGCAAGCGCCGAGAACAGAATCACCTGTTTCTCGCCGAAGCGGCCGCACCGGTCGATGATCTGGCGCCGGAAGAAGAATTCCTCCAGAAGCGGCCCGATCACCAGCAGAACCAGGATGGAAACCGGATTCATACCGTCAACCAGTTCGCTGACAGGATTCTGCGCCTGGCCGCCCGTAAAGAGCGCCGACAGCAGATTCCCTATGATGCTGCCCAGATACATGAGCGGCAGGCACATCAGCAGGCTGATGATGAAGTCACCCGGAAGCATCGGCTCACTGTCCGGCCGGGAGATAACCACCGGCTTCATCAGATGGTACGCGGCGGGCATGCCCACCGCATACAGCGGGATAAAGCTCAAAAGATACGAAAGCCACCTCATGCCGGTAAGCGAAGGATACACTTTCACGAGTGCCTGCAGGAGAAAAGCCAGCAGAAACTGCATTCCCACAGAGAGCGCTCCCATCACGAGAAGCGCCAGTCCCATGCGGTTGTATGACTGTCTGGCTGTCAGAGGCTTAAATTCCATTTCATCCATACACTCTCCTTACTTCAGCAGCTTTCTTCCTCAATTTCTTTCATCATGTCAACCGCCGCCGGCAGAATCCGGTCGTTAAAATCATACGCAGCTGTATGAAGCGGCGGATAGTCAACACCATTGCCCACATAGAAGATTGCGCCCGGGCACTGTTTCAGATACCATCCGAAATCCTCTGACGCCCGCCACAAATCTTTCATGAAAACGACCGGAAGCGACAGTTGTCCCGCACTGGCCGCAACCCGGTCAAGCGCCGCGTCCGCATTGCGCGTTTCCGGGAATTCATCCACAGAGGTAAAATTCACATCCAGTCCGTCGCGGAGGCCCAGCTGCCTGCTCTTGCTGCGGATTTCCCGTTCCAGCCCGTTCATCTCCGACTCGTTCTCCGCCCGCAGCGTCAGACGCACCTCTCCGCCGCCGGCCGAAACGCCGAAATTCCCGGTGCCGACCCGCAGCCCGACGACCGTGCAGAGCGTCATGCCGTCATGCGGCATCACAAGAATCTCCCGGATATCCGTCAGCAGATCGGCCACAGCCCACGCCGGATTCCGGCCCTGTTCCGGATAGCTGGCATGGCTTTCCGCTCCCGTGAAGTGCACCGTCAGCCCCTTGGAAGCCGGCTGCGTCAATCCCTTTCTCACGACGATACTTTTCTCCGGAAATCCGCTCAGGTTGTGAAATGCATAAATCTCCCCGATCCGAAGCTCCGGGATCAGCTGTGCACACATCTTCCCGCCGGCTCCGATTTCCTCGCCGGGCTGAAAGATCAGCACCACCGGGCGCCTGAGCTTCGCACCCGTCAGTTCCAGGGCGAGTCCGGCCAGAACCGCACAGTGGCCGTCGTGCCCGCACTTGTGGCTCACGCCGGGCGTCAGTGATGCATAAGGCAGATCCAGCTGCTCATCGATCGGAAGCGCATCCATATCCGCCCGGAAAGCAATCGGCGTCATTCCGCTCTCTTCTTCCCGGTCCTTTCTGCACCAGAACCACTGGTCACAGTCATGAACCGTGAAATCTGTGTTTTCCCGGATGAACTGCATCAGTCTCGCCTTCGTTTTTGTCTCGTGCATCGAGAGCTCCGCCAGGCTGTGCAGCTCATGCCGAAGTTTTGTGATTTTCCTCAGATTCTCCTCGTCCATCTTCATCCTCTTGTCAGCAACGGTACACCTGCCCGCTCCGCAGACTCACCCGCGCAGGTGGTACATCGCCGCCCCGTGCGCCGGAAGTTCCGCGCTGATGACGTCATTTTCAAGCTGCGCCGGTCTGCCGCCCCACAAATCCTTTGCCTCTTTTACTGTCTGCTCAAACTCGCCCAGACTGCAGGAGACTTTGCGCGGTCCATCCGTGAAATTAAACAGAGCCAGGTACCGGCCGCCGTCTGCTGACAGACTCGTCCACACGGCCTGCATATCGTCTTTTATCACCTGCTCCGGCTCACGCCCGGTCTGCTGCGCCGCGAGGATGGATGCATTTGTCAGGAGAGACTTCGTCCAGTCGTCCAACCGGGTCATATCGCCGCCCATCATCAGCGGCGAGCGGAAGATGCACCACAGCGTCATCATCGTGCGCTGCTCCTCGCGCGTGAACCGGGTCTTGCGCGGCTGCCCAAATCCGGTCCCGATCGTTCCCAGCGGCAGCATATCGCAGTCCGGCCAGCGGCCTTCCTGTCCCTGTCTCTGCCAGAGCTCGCAGCGGTCGAACATATCCCGCAGCAGCTTCCAGTCATCCCAGAAGTCATC
The DNA here is from genome assembly GCA_900314255.1 of uncultured Lachnospiraceae bacterium. Lineage (GTDB taxonomy): Bacteria > Bacillota > Clostridia > Lachnospirales > Lachnospiraceae > UBA4285. The sequence continues at coordinate 4,250 of OMUP01000067.1, forward strand.
CGTGATGCGCCACATGTTCGCGTTCCGCCCCAGATGCCACGCTTTCCCGATCAGCGCCGGTCCCGGCGAAAGCGACAGAACCATCGGCCGCCCGCACGCATCGATTGCATGCCGGATCATCTCCACCTCTGCCTCGCCATACGGCGCATCCTTATACAGATGCTCATGACAAATGTCGTCAACCTTCACAAAATCGACGCCCCACTGCGCGTACAGTTTAAAGATGGAGTCATAGTACGCCTGGCCGGCTTTCGAGGCCGGATCAATGCCGTACATGTCACCGTTCCAGGCGCAGATGGAATTCGGCAGCGCCGCTTCATCGGCCGTCTGATTTGTGCCGAGAACCGGCGTCCGTGCGTGAACGGCCTGGCGCGGAATTCCGCGCATGATATGGATGCCGAACTTAAGGCCCATATCATGGATTTTCTCTGCAATCGGCGCAAAGCCGCGGCCATCCGCAGCGGACGGAAAACGGGACGCCGCCGGAATGAGGCGTCCCCACGCGTCCATCGTCAGCGGTGCGAAATTCTTGTATACGATTCCCTTGCGGCTCTTGGTTCCTGCCAGCGGATCCGACCACTGGATATCACAGACAACATACTCCCAGCCGGAGCTTTTCAGTTTTGCCAGTTCCCTGGCATTGTCAAGAAGCTGTTCCTCTGTCACACCAGACGCATAATTGTCCCAGCTGTTCCAGCCCATGGGAGGGCGTTTGGCCACGTCATCTTTTTTCAAATGCATTTTTTGTCTCCTGTCGGCAGCTCCCGGGCCGCCACTATTCTTTCCCGCGCTTTTCGGGAGCCCGTGATCATCAGTTCAGCTGCAGCCAGCGGTCTCTCAGCCGGTCGATTTTCGCAAGTTCCTCGGGACTGGTCACCTTTCTTCCCGATTCATACCAGACGATCTTCGGCTCACCTTTCATCGCCTGTTTCTCTTCTTCCGTGATGAGGATTCCCGCCGCGTCCATCTTGCGGTGCAGCTGCGCGATCGCGGCCTTGCTGCCGTCGATGACCGGGATCCCCGGAAACATCTCGTCAAACGTATCCTTGAAGAAATTAAAATGCGTACAGCCGAGCACGATGCAGTCATACGCTTTCAGATCAAGCCCCGCGAAGGCGCCGCGCAGATAACTCTTCACTTCTTCTTTTTCAAAATGCCCGGACTCCGCCAGCCGCACAAGACCCGGAAGTGCGATCTTGTCGACCACTTCCTCACCCTTAAGTCTCTCGATCAGATGCTCCAGTTTTTCGCCGTTGATCGTGATCGCCGTCGCGCAGACAAGTACGCGTCCGTCTTTCCTGTATTTTGTCAGAGCCGGTTTCACCGCCGGCTCGATTCCGATGATCGGGATGTCCGGCCAGTCCTTGCGCAGATGGGCAATCCCGACGCTGGTGGCCGTGTTGCAGCCGATCACAAGCGCCTTGCAGCCATTTTCCATCATGAAACGGGCCGAATCGCTCACATAGCGCATGATCTGTTCGCGCGTCTTTTCGCCGTACGGCACGTGGTCCGTGTCCGCATAAAACAGATAGTATTCATCCGGCATCTGGCGGAGCGCCTGGTTGAGCAGCGTGATCCCGCCGAGGCCTGAATCGAAAACACCGATTCTCATGTTTTATCAATTCCTCCGACTTCTTATCGGGTTTTACCTATATCAGACAGACGAAGCGACGCTCCGTCTTTCCCTGCTATCATACCATAAAAAAGGACCGCAGACATTCCTGTCCGCGGTCCCGCTTATCTCCGGCCGGCCTGCTTACCGCCCGTTTAGTCGATGTTGATAAATGTCTCCGGCTCTTCCTGCTTTCTGGCTTCCTTCTTCGGGATCCAGATCACAACCTCGCCGTTGACAAATTTAGCCTTGATATCATCCTGCTTCAGGTCTTCGCCGACATAGAAGCTGCGGATGTACTCGCCGCTGTAACTTTCTTTCCAGACGTACCGTCCTTCCTTCTTGTCCTCATCGGCACGGTGCGTGGCGGATACGGTCAGGTATCCCTTCTTCAGTTCGGCCTTGATGTCCTCTTTCTTAAAGCCCGGAAGCTGAAGCGTGAGCTCATATCCATCTGCGAGCTCTCTTAAATCAGACTTCATCTTCATCTGTCTGTTTCCGCTTCTTGAATAATCTTCCGGCGTCGGCATAAATCCGTCAAACAAATCATCCATCAGGCCACTTCCAAACAAACCCGGTACATACATATCGCAAACCTCCTTGTGATCGGTCAATTTCCTTTCGACACGTATTTTATACCACGTTGTTATTAGCACTGTCAAGTGGCGAGTGCTAATTTTTGAAAATACTTGATAAAATAATCGCCATTATATCAAACGGATGAGTTAGAATATAACCGCGAAGCAAATCTGAATATGTGAAGGTACTTATATAAGGATCGGAAAAGCGACCGAAGACCAATATGAAGCTGTCCGGAGTTTTTATCATTCACTGATCGACGGAATGAAAGGTTCTCCCTATGACATCGGATGGGAAAAGGATATTTACCCGGCTCCGGAGTTCCTGAAGGAATCGATAAAAAACGGGGAACTCTATGTATGCACCGAGGACGATCATATCGCCGGTGCCATGGTACTGAATCACCAGTGCAATGATGGATACCGAAAATTTAAATGGCAGACAGAAGCTGCTGCAGATGAGATTCTGGTCATTCATGCTCTTGGCGTTCATCCCGCATACAGCGGAAAAGGCTATGCCAAGGCGATGGTGAAAAAGGCATTTGAAGTCGGCGCCGAAATGCACCAGAAGGCAATCCGGCTTGATGTGCTCGGGGGAAATGTCCCCGCCGAAAAGCTCTACACGGGGTTGGGATTCAAGTACATGGATACGCTGAAAATGTACTATGAAGACACCGGCTGGACGGATTATGAGTTGTATGAGTATGTCCTGAATTGACGAGTCTCAGTAAAGCACTTTGGGCTGTCTTCCGTGCCTGATGTCATTCTGTCCCTAAGAGAGAACTATTCCGGGCGTACAATTTCCGCTTTGAACACCATGATCGTGTCCGCATCTGAGCAGCAGAACTCCGCAGTTCCTTCCGGCTGTCCGGGGATTCTGCCGCCGTACCGCAGGATATCGATGTAGGGAAAAGCACAATGCATTGCCATCGGGCAGATCTTTCCCCTGTCTTCGTCAAAATCGAATGTCTCTCCTACATGGTGACCGCGATGACACCCTTTCTCGCCGCGGCGGTCCGTAACAGTAATCTTTATTTTCGGTCTTTTTGTATTCATGACTTTACCCTTCAAAAGCGCCCTGCCAAAGATTGGATCTTTTGGCAGGGTTTCATTCTGTCACTGAATCTTGTGCTTCGCCATCTTTTCCTTAAAAATATCCGTGATGATCGTGCGCAGTTCTTCTCTCTCTTTTTCCGGAAGTTCGCCCGGGCGCTTGGCCACGGCATAAAGATCCGGATACTGATTCGCGATCCGCTCGATGGTCTTCGTCGTGGCGTGTTTCCTCACGAAAAACGGAATCTTCCTGATCCACCCGTCCGGCACCAGCGCGAGAATCTTCTCCGCCGCTTCCTTGTCGTCGATTTCTGCCGTTGACAGACCGGAATTGATCTGCTTCTGCTCGTTATCTGAAAAGTCTTTTAATTCCATTCTATTTCCTTTCTTCGGCCGTGTGACCGCTAAGAATCCAGCTTATCTTCTGCGGTTTCTCTTTTCCCACGCAGACCGGTCGTCGCGGATTTCCCAGTCTTCCATCCCCCGCGAAGCGCCCCTGCCTTTCTTTCTGCCGCTGGCGCGTTTTGCAGCTTTCCTGTCAGCCTTTCTCTCATCCTTCTCGATCGCCTCGAGTTCTTCTTCCAGTTCCTCGTCGCTCATCGAATTGAGGATGCGGGTCTCAGCGCCCTCTTCTTTGTCTTCTGTAGAACCTTTTCTGGTATCCTGCGTGTCACGATCCATTTCGTCAGAATCAAGGTCTTCCTTATCCCAGTCGTCCTGATCGATGTCATCCTGGTCCAGATCATCCAGGCCATCCGGCTCCTCTGCGTTCTCATCACCACCTGAGAAACGGCGCACCTGCCTTCCGAGACCCGGGACCGTATCCTCTTCCGGAAGCACGCCGCCTGCCTCCCAGGCCTTGATGTCATCGACAATGTCGATATCATCCGCGGTGTACCGCTCGGGCTCATCTTCTGCCGCTCTTCCTGCCGGCGCCAACGCGCCGTTTCCGGTCCCGCTTCTCTTCTTATTCTTTTTAATCCGCTGAAGTTCCTCCTCCAGCTCCTCATCGCTCATGGAATCGAGCATCCGGGTCTCATCGCCCATCGGTTTCCCGGTATCCGGGTCTTCCTCTTCTTTATACGATTTTGCCGGCCGCTGCCTTTTTGCTTCATCCCTTGCCGCATTTCTTACGCGTGAGCGGCGGCTGCCCCGTGTTGTGTTCATCATGTGGAGTCCGGCGATCCTGTCGTACCGGTAATCCGCTTCCTCTTTGGCCGAACAGTGCACGGCGTTGCCGACCTGGTAGAAAAAGAGCACCAGGAAAGCCGACGCAGCCAGAAGTGCCAGATTGGCAGACGTGCTGTCCGAAGCCTGCGCGCTGAGCGACTTGAAAACCATCGTGAAGTAGAACGGTGCCGGCAGAATCAGCAGGTACAGAATGGCATTGCGAAGCAGAATCCGAAGCGGGTTCGGCCAGCCGCCCCGGCGGCCGCGAAGACGCATGCGGACCAGCCATTTGCCAAGGGTATAGCCGCCGGTAATGCTCTCTGTCAGCGTGAGTATCAGGCACATGCCGGGGAGCAGGATCTGCAGGAGAGGCCAGAGCGTATTCGTCGTGAACGTGCCGGCCGCCTGCCGCCACGCGCCGCTTTTCAGGTCATTTGTAATCTCGCTCAGATCAGCCCGGCTGCCGTCCAGCCCCGGCAGCGCAAGTGTCACGCCGAACTGGTTCACGATGAAGTTCAGGACAAAATACACCAGGATCGCATCCACGGCAAATGCCGCCGCGCGCCGCATGACGGTGATCCGGCCGCTTTTCTGCACGCTCTCCTCGTCAAGCGCCTTCCGGCTCGGCAGTGCGAACGAAAAGAGCGGCGTCATGATAAACCCGAGCACACCGCCGAGCGTGTTGAAAAACAGGTCGTCAACGTCAAATGTCCGGTACGAGTACGGATAAATGTGGTACACACCGGTCAGCTGCGTCACTTCAAAGAACAGGCTGTACAGGAAGCTCAGCAGCAGCGTCTGAAGGAACGAACGGCGGAAATAGTAGTGCAGGTACACGCCGAACGGGAACAGAAGGGCGACATTAAAAATCATCTCCCACAGAACGCGGTTTTTCAGCGCGATCTGATAGGTCGACGAGTCGCCGAACACAAATCCCGTCTGCTGCTTCCACTCGTCCACCTCGTGGAAGAGCTTCAGATAGACCGGCGCATTGTGTGTCAGCGTCGACGGATCCGGGAGCGGAAGCAGCGTCAGGAAAAAAGATGTCAGAAGATAAAAAACGAACGAATAGACAATTGCCGTGCGCAGCGCAAGAACAGCACCATATCGGTGGTACTGAACAAGCATATATGGAAGGGTGATGAGAAGCGCCAGCACCGGGAAGACAAATGCCGCCTCACTGATCGTCTCCAGATAAATCTGCATGTGTAAAATCCTCCAGAAGAGAGCCGGCGGCGCAGATTGCTCACTGGTCGCCCAGAACTCCTTCGATGTATTTTACACTTAAATCCAGAAAATCGGAAATCTCATAAATCGGCACGCCATTATCATGAAGAAGAAATACCAGTTCGAGAGAAGAAGTCCCCTTCTTTTTCTCCTGAGCCACAAAATACCGGATCTGCTCATCAGTCAGTTTCATACTTCCACCGCACCCTCTTACACGCCAGACACGCAGCCGTCCGGACAGCTTTTCCTGTTTCCAGCGCACAGAAAAAAAGCCTTTCCCGTCTCTTGCGATATCTGAACGAATCACGTTTAATTTATTTTCATAATAGCAAAACGCTTTGGAAGTGTAAACATCAAAAGATGAGAATATATCGCGGTTTTCTCGCATTTTCCATGCATAATTCACAAATCGGCAGGCATGTGCGTACAAACAGAAATGAATCGGCGAGCCGGCGCCTTGGGTGCACCGAAAAAAGCAAGTTTGTGCTTTGCCGGTGACATTTTTTACTTCCCTTGGTGCCGGGACACTGGAAATTTCATTCTTGGTGATTCCCGATGACTTTTTATCCTGTTCTGCGGCCTGCTGTCACCGGAAATTTCTTTTTCTTGCTTGCCGGTGCCTTTTTTACTTTCCTTAGTACCGCCGAATCACCGGAAATTTCTTTTTTCTTATCTCCGATGCGGATTTTCGCCTGAAACAGGCCCTTGTGTCATCGATACGGAAGTTTTTTGCAATTTTGCTGACATAAAGCCTTCCGTGACAGGATTTTTGTCAGCGGAATTCGCGCTCCTGAAAATTCCGGTGATTCCCCGTATCATCTGAGCCAGGAAAAAGCAGCTAAATCAAACATCCCGGCAGTTTCCGATGCCCGCCGCGCTGTGCAAAGCAAGAAGAAGCAGCAAAAACAAGTATCCCTACAGTTTCCGATGCCCGCCGCGCTGTGCAAAACGAAGCAAGAACAAGCAGCGCACCCCAGACAGGGGCGCGCCGCCATTTGCCATATTTGTTTCCCGCGAACCGTGTCTAAATCCGATTATTTCTTCATCAGCTGGCGGAACATGCCGATGACCTGCTCTTTGGTGGCCGGTCTCGGGTTGCCCGGGTAGCAGGCGTCGTTCAGGGCGTCGGTTGCGAGCTGGCCGAGATCCTCTTCTCGGATCTTCTCGTTGTACTTCGGGATGCCGACATCCTCGGAGAGCTGGCGGACAGCTGCAATTGCTGCGTCCTTTGCTTCCTCAGAGGAAAGAGCCTCGACGTTCTTTACGCCCATAGCTTTTGCGATATTTCTGTAGCGGTCGCCGCAGTAGTCTCTGTTGAACTCCATGGTGATCGGCAGGAACATAGCGCAGGCAACGCCGTGCGGGGTGTCATAGTGAGCTGAAAGCGTGTGAGCCATGGAATGGTCGATACCAAGACCGACGTTTGAGAAGCCCATGCCGGCGATGTACTGAGCGAGCGCCATGCCCTTTCTGCCTTCCGGCTTGTTGGCAACAGCGTCGCGCAGGTTCTCGCTGATCAGGCGGATAGCTTCCAGATGGAACATATCGGTCATCTCCCAGGCTGCCTTTGTCGTGTAGCCTTCGATGGCGTGCGTCAGAGCATCCATACCGGTTGCTGCGGTCAGACCCTTCGGCATAGATGACATCATGTCCGGATCGATGACAGCGGTCTCCGGAATATCATCCGGGCCTACGCATACGAACTTTCTTTCCTTCTCCGGATCGGTGATTACGTAGTTGATCGTAACTTCCGCAGCGGTTCCTGCCGTCGTCGGAACAGCAATGGTCGGAACAGCATGGTTCTTGATCGGTGCAACGCCCTCAAGAGAACGGACATCTGCGAACTCCGGATTCGTGATGATGATGCCGATCGCCTTGGCCGTGTCCATGGAAGAACCGCCGCCGATGGCGATGATGGAGTCAGCGCCGGCTTCCTTGAATGCCGCAACGCCGTCCTGAACGTTTTTGATCGTCGGATTCGGCTTGATTCCGCTGTATACAGTGTAAGCGATGCCGGCTTCGTCAAGAAGATCGGTCACCTTAGACGTAACCTTGAACTTCACAAGATCCGGATCAGAGGTCACGAAGACCTTCTTCCAGCCCTTCTGCTTTACGATCCCCGGGATCTCCTTGATCGCGCCGGAGCCATGATACGATACACCGTTGAGTACAATTCTTTCTGCCATAAAACCTCTCCTTATTTTTCTGCGGTCTCCCGCTTTTGATATTTTTTTAACATATCAGGTCAAAAGAGAGAGGGGCACTTGCGTGTCCACTCCCTTACGTCACAAATTACTGAATCTCGCTCGGATCGTATACGATCTTGCTGCTCTTCTTCTCGTAGAGGAATCTCTCCGGAAGCGTCACATGGAAATCCTTGGCCAGATGGCGGAAATCATCCGGGGTGATTGTCTGCGCCTTGTGATCGGACATCGAAAGAACCTTCACGAGAATCTCCGCAGACTTCTCAACCGTGTGCATCAGGCCGAATGTGAGATCGAAATCCTCGCCTGCCGCGAACATTCCGTGATGCGCCCAGATGGCAACATCATACTTTCTCATCAGCTTGCTGGTCGCAACAGCGATGTCGCGGCCGCCCGGAACCATCCACGGAACAACGCCGATGCCGTCCGGGAATACAACCGGGCACTCGGTCGCCATCTCCCACAGCTCGCGGGTGAACACCTCATCGGAGAGCGGAAGAACAAAGGTCAGAGCAATCGTATTCGTCGGATGGCAGTGATAGATGACGCGGTAGCGGCCATTTGTCACTTCCTTCTTGACTTCATGGTTCATCAGATGGCTCGGAAGCTCGGAAGTCGGACGTGCGCCCTTAAGGCCCCAGACGGTGCGGTAATTCTCGCCCTTGTCGTCGACCTCGATCATGCCGAATGTCTCTTCGGCCTTGATATAGATGTTGCGCATGTATTTGCCGCTTCCGGTCGTCAGGAAATATTCGCCGGCCAGCTTCGGAACAGACGTGCCGATCGGAGCCCACTCGCGCGGCTCAAAGTTTTCCTTTACTTCCTCGACCTCTTCCGGCTTCACGCGGTAGGTCAGGTTGCCGCCGTTGCGCTCATGCCATCCCTGCTCCCAGCCGTCGAAAGCCATGCGCTGGAACCCCTTGACAAATTCAGCATCCAGAAATTTCATCTTCTTTTCCTTTCTGTTTCCTGTATGAATCTATGCTTTTCCGTGAAATCAGCCGCTTTCCGGCTCTCACGGCTCGTACACCCTGATGGCGAAGGACTTTCCGATGACATCTCTTGCATCCAGTCTGTCCTTCAGCTCTCCTGCTGCGATCATCTGCGCCGCCGCGTTGCCGATCGCCGTCGCCTCGCCGGGGCCGGCCAGAACTTTGCGTCCCGTCGCCTGCGCCGTCAGGCGGTTGAGATAGTCGGCATTCGAGCCGCCGCCCACGATGTGAACCGCATCATAGTGTTTCCCGGTGATCGCTTCAATCTCTTCGATCGTCTCCGCATAGCACTTTGCAAGAGAACGGTAGATGACGCTTGCCGTCTCAAAAATGCCTTCCGGGACCTGCTCTCCCTGCTCCCGGCACGCCGCCTGTACCTCGCGCGTCATATTTTCAGGTGCCAGGAAGCGGTCGTCATTGGCAGGGACAAGACTTGTGATCTGAGTCTTCGCCGCGCCGTCCGCAATCTCTCCAAAGGAAAGATCCTGCCCGATTTCCTTTTTTACAGACTGAATCATCCACAGTCCCATGATGTTCTTGAGAAACCGGAACCGTCTGTCATAGCCTCCCTCGTTAGTCAGGTTGGCCTTCTGGGCCTGCGGCGTGCAGATCGCCTCGTGCAGTTCCGTTCCCATCAGCGACCAGGTGCCGGAGCTGATGTACAGCGGCGCATCCGACTGTGACGGAACGGCCAGAACCGCCGACGCGGTGTCGTGCGTGCCCGGCGCCACAATCTTGCAAGCGTAACCGACCTGCTTCGCAATCTCCGGCTTCAGATCACCCAGCACCGTGCCCGGCGCAACAAGCGGCTGGAAGATCTTCTTCGGGTACCCGAGCTTTTCAATCAGCTCATAGTCCCAGTCAAAGGTCTTCGGGCTGACCAGCTGTCCTGTCGTTGCGTTTGTGTACTCCGTCGCCGCATGTCCGCAGAGCATCCAGTGGAAATAATCCGGCATCATTAGCATCTTGTCGGCTTTCGCAAGGAGTTCCGGCTCCTGCTCTTTTAAGGCAGCCAGCTGATAGATCGTGTTGAACTTCTGCTTCTGAATGCCAGTGCGCGCGTACAGCTCTTCTTCCGAGAGAAACCGCTTTACGTACTCATCCGCCCTGTCGGTCCGGCTGTCGCGGTACCCGACCGCGTCACCGAGCCGCTTTCCGTCCTTGTCCAGCAGAACAAAATCCACGCCCCACGTGTCGACGCCGACGCTGACCGGCGTGATCCCGCGCCTGCCGCACTCTTTCATGCCCTCGACAATGTGCCCGGACAGACTCTCGACGTCCCAGATCAGATGCCCGTTTTTCTTCACGTTCCCGTTCGGAAAACGGTAAATCTCCTCCTGGCGCATCTTTCCGTCCTCAAGCCAGAACAGAATATGCCGGCCGCTTGACGCCCCGATATCAACCGCAAGAAAATACCTGCTCATATGTCCTCTCCGCTTCACGTCTGCTTTCAACGCTCATTCTGTTCTCATGATATTCCCTTTGCAGGATAAGAAAAAGGACACTTTTTGTGATAAAAAGTGTCCTCTGATGACAAATGTGTCCATTTTCCACAGGTGCAGACGGATCTGCAGACGGGTGTCTTAGTCGTCCACGAAATCCTTGCGGTACGGCGTGAAGGTGTCGATCAGAACGCCCGGCTCCAGGCACACGCAGCCGTGCTCGACGCCGTTGGTCTTGCAGAGCGTGTCGCCTTCTGTCACGATATGCTTCTCGCCGTCGATCGTGAATTCGAACTTGCCGCTCTTCACATACGTGATCTGCGTGTGCGGATGGTGATGCATCGCGCCGACAGCGCCCTTCGCGAATGTGTTCTCGACCACCATCAGGTCGTCGGAATATGCGAGCACTCTCTTCACAACGCCCTGGCCGTTGTCCTCCGGCTTAACGTCTTTGTAGAAAACCCATCTCTGATTTTTCATTTTTTCCTTTCTCCTTATATCAATTGATATACCTTATCATAGCACACCTTGCGGTGTCTTACGTTTCCGTGCCGCTGCCATGCGTCTGTGTCAGCCGGTAGTGCCTTGGCGTCTGTCCGGACGCCGCCCGGAAAATGCGGTGAAAATAGCTGACGTTCGAGTACCCGACCGCTCCGGCGACAGACAGCACGGACATCTGTGTGTGCGTCAGCAGATAGCGCGCCTGGCTCAGGCGCCTTTCCTGCACCAGGTCGGTGAAGTTCCGGCCCATCCTGCGTTTAATCATACGCGAGAGCTGAAACGGATCATAGTGCAGATCCTGCGCCAGATCGGTGAGCGAGGCGTCGCGGTAGCGGCTGTCGACATAATCCAGCACTTTCATCATCAGCTCGTCTGTCCCTCCGGCTCCCACCTGCAGGTGGTCGGACAGCTTCATGAGATACAGCAGAAGAAGCCCGAATGTGTTCTGCTCAATCGTGCGCGACGCCCCCTGCTGGTTTAACAGCCCGTAGATCAGATTCTCCATGAGATTCTGCACCGGGAGAAAATCCGCCGCGTGAAAGAGCAGAAACGGCGGCGCATCTGTCCCGGCGCCTGGCGGCGCAGCGGCAAGCGTCCCGATGAGGAAGTCCCGGATCGCATTTTTCTCGTCGGGGATCATCCGCAGGATGCCGTTAAAGAACTCCGGCAGAATCAGGAAATTCACGCCGATATCGTGTTCGCCGGCCGGATAGACTTCCTGCGTCACCCGCTGGCTCAGCATCAGCAGATCCCCGGACCGGACCGTGATCTCTTCGCCGTTTAAAATGTGGCGTGTGGATCCCTCGCACATGTACAGCACTTCCACATAGTTGTGCCTGTGCTTCGGAAAGAACGCAAACCGCACGTTCTTGCGGATCGTGATCAGCCGTCCTTCCTTGGCCAGCCGCCGCACGTCGACGACATCGCCGCCGGCCGGCATATAGATGCCTTTCTCGATTTCGGCTCCCGCCTTCAGCTTCTCCTCTTCCGGCGTCAGAACCGCCAGCTGTTCAAGCAGATCCTGACGCATGTCTCACTCCTGCTGCAGCCAAACTTTCAGTCCTTTTCCGTCGTGAAAATGTACGCCGTGACGGAATCATACGGCTTGCCCGGCCCGAACACAGGCTTATGGAAAGCCTTGTTGTTGGCAGAATCCGGGAAGCACTGCGGCTCCAGGCAGAAGCCGGTGAAGTCCTCATAAATGTGGCCGTTCTTGCCGCTCTTGCCGCCCAGTCCGTTGCCGGTGTAAAGCTGCACGCCCGGATCATCTGTCATCAGCGTCATGGCGATGCCGGTCCGGCTGCTCACGGCATCCGCTGCCGTGGAAAGTGCTCCGATCTCATCGCTCTCGTCCAGCACGAAGTTGTGGTCAAATCCGGACGAGGGACGGAGAACCTCGTACGCCGGATCATGGGCGGCGACACCCTTTTTGTAGTCTGCGACTGCCTTCCCGAGATCCCGGTATTTGCGGAAATCCAGAACCGTGCCTTCCACATCCGCAAGCTCACCTGTCGGAATAAGTCCCTCGTCAACCGGTGTGAACTTATCCGCACAGATCTTCAGACTAATGCCATCCAGCGTGCCGGCGCCTTCTCCGTTCAGATTAAAATAGGAGTGATTGGTGAAGTTGATGAGCGTGTTCTTGTCCGACTCCGCATGATATTCGGTGACAATCTCGCCGCCCTCGGTCAGGCGCACCGTGAGCCGCACCGTCACCGTCCCCGGGAAGCCCTGCTCCATATCCGGGCTTGTGACCGTAAATACAACATAGTCGCAGCTGTCCGATGACCACGGCGTCTTGTGAACACCTTTCACGGCCTCGATGTGGCCTGCGTCCTGAATCGTCCAGATCTTGCGGTCTGTGCAGCGGCTTCCGCTGTGCAGGTTGTTTTCGCCGTTGTTCTTCTCAAGCTCATAGCGCACGCCGTCGATCACTGTCGAAGCGCCTGAGATGCGGTTGGCGTAACGCCCCACCGTGCTGCCCAGATGGCCGCCGTTGTTCTCATACCCGGCCAGATCATCGTACCCGAGCAGAACATCGACCGGATTTCCGTCTTTGTCCGGAACAATGATGGACTGAAAAACCGCGCCGTAGTCAAGAATGCGCAGTTTCATGCCGGACGAATTCTCCAGCGTGAGAACAGACACTTCCTGTCCGTCCTTCGTCGTTCCGAAATATTCCTTTTTCATGCAGGTATCCTCCCTTGCAGTTGTTATTGCATCACTGATCCCGGCTGCGCCGGTCTGTCTTGGTTCATTATACCACCTGGTGCCATGGAAAATATCCCGGCTTTCGGCGGAAAACACTTGACGACTGTTTTATATTGTGTTAAATATAATTGTATAAAATATAAATCAACCGATGCCACATGCATTTGCCATGAAAGAAAAGGAGAATAACGATGAGCAGCTTTTATGATTATTCCGTAACAAAGCGTGACGGGTCTGAGCTTTCGATGGACAGTTTCAAGGGAAAGGTCGTTCTGGTTGTGAACACGGCGACCGGCTGCGGCTTCACGCCGCAGTACAAGGATCTGGAGAGTATCTACGAGGAATTCCACGACAAGGGGCTGGAGATTCTGGACGTTCCGTGCAATCAGTTCGCCGGACAGACTCCGGGAACGGATGAAGAAGTGCACGAATTCTGCACGCTCAAATATGACACGCATTTTGACCAGATGAAGAAGAGCGACGTCAACGGTGAGAACGCTCTGGATCTGTACAAGTATCTCAAGAGCCAGAAGACGTTTGAGGGCTTCGGCAAGGGACCAAAGGCAATGCTGATGAGCGCAATGCTCAAGAAGATCGATCCGGATTATAAGAACAACGCCGAGATCAAGTGGAATTTCACCAAGTTTCTGGTCGACAGAGACGGCAATGTCGTGGCCCGCTTTGAGCCGACAGCAGATATGGAATCCGTCCGCAAGGCTGTAGCAGATCTGATCTGAAGAAAGGAGCTGTCATGACTGATATTATCATCATCGGAGCCGGGACCGCCGGCCTCACGGCCGGAATCTATGCGGCACGCGCCGGAAAATCCGCGCTGATCCTGGAATCCACTGCCTACGGCGGGCAGATCATCAACACGCCGGACATCGAGAATTATCCGGGCATCGCCCACATCTCCGGTTTTGACTTCGCGCAGAAGCTCTACGATCAGGCGGTGGCGCTCGGCGTCAAAGTTGAATTCGAGGCGGCCGCTTCTATTCAAGACGAAGGCGCCTTTAAAAAGGTCATCACCAGCGGAAACAAGACATATGAGTGCAAGGCTGTCATACTGGCCACGGGTGCTAAAAACCGGCATCTGGGACTGCCCCGCGAAGAGGAACTGACCGGCAAGGGCGTCTCCTACTGCGCGACCTGCGACGGTATGTTCTTCCGCGGCAAGGACGTGGCAGTCAACGGCGGCGGCAACACGGCTCTCGGCGACGCACTGTATCTGGCCGGCATCTGCCGCAAGGTATACATCATTCACAGAAGGGACAAGTTCCGCGGCGCCGAGACAGACGCTGAGAAACTTGCAAAGCTGCCGAACGTCGAATTCGTGCTGAACAGCACCGTCACGGCGCTGCACGGAGAACCTAAGCTCGAGAGTATCGACGTCACCGACAAGACAAATGGCGCCGTTCGCAATATTCCGGTCTCGGCCCTGTTCGTTGCCATCGGGCAGGCCCCTGACAACGGTGCATTTGCAGGTCTCATCCGGCTCGACGGCAAGGGGTATATTGAGGCCGGCGAAGACTGCCGCACAAACTGCGAAGGCATCTTCACAGCCGGCGACTGCCGCACAAAGGCACTGAGGCAGCTCACGACCGCTGCCGCGGACGGCGCCATGGCCGCAACAGCTGCCTGCGAGTACATCGACAGGCTTTAATTTCCAGACGCCAATCAGGCACATGTGCGCAGGATACAAGACGAAAGGAAGCGACTCTTAATTATGGAAGAAAAACCAGCTTACAATCCCGACGAAGCGCTGAAGCTGAAAAACCAGCTGTGCTTCCCGCTCTACGCCGCTTCCCGCAAAATCGTCGGCGCATATACGCCGTACCTGAAGCCGCTGGGCATCACCTACACGCAGTACATAACATTCATGGTGCTCTGGGAACAGGATGATGTCCCGGTGGGCGAAATCTGCGCGAAACTGCGCCTTGACAACGGAACGGTGACGCCGCTGCTGAAGAAAATGGAGGACGAAGGCTTCATCACAAGAGTACGCGACGCCTCCGATGAGCGGCGTGTGAAAATCCGCCTGACAGACGCCGGGCGCGCCATGAAAGAAAAAGTGAAAGACGTCCCGAAGGAAATCGGCGGATGCATCCGCCTGTCCCCGGAAGACGCGCGCAGCCTGTACCGGATTCTCTACCAGATCCTGGACAGCTGAAAATAACGGCGGCAGAAGCTCACCTCGCTCCTGCCGCTCTTTTTATTCTTCAGAGATTCCCGCCGCCTCAAACCACGTGGCAAATGCCGACGGAATCGGCACGGACCTTCCCGCCTCCCGGCTGCTGACCCAGATCCATTCCTGATTTTCTGAGCTTCCCTGCTGCCGGCCGTATTCTGTCTCTTCCTCCGCCAGCGCCGCCGCATCTGTGTCCGGATGCGCCTCCAGCCCCGGGTCTGCGACGCGCACCTTGTAGCAGATCATGTCCCAGATGATGTGTGAAAACACGTGTTTCCCCTCCGGAAGACGCTCTATGTGAAGCGGTTCAAAGCCAAGACTTTCCACATACGAGAGCACCTTTTCTTCTTCCAGATGGCCGGAAAGCCCCGGAAACTCGAAAAGCCCGGCGAGCAGTCCTTTTGACGGCCGCCTGTGCAGAAGGATCCCGTCCCCTGCACCGATGATAAGGATCGTGCGCTTTTCTATGCGCTTTTCGGCCGCTTTTCTGCGCACTGGAAGCTGCGACACGCGCTCAGGACCTGCCTGATACGCCTCACATCCAGCCTGAAGCGGGCACTGTCCGCACTTCGGTGTCCCCGGGATGCAGATTTCCGATCCGAGATCCATGAAAGCCTGGTTCAGATCGCCACTTTCCGTAAATCCCGGGATGGCCCGGTAGCACGCCGAAAGCTCATCAAAGACGGCGCGCTTTGTCTTCATGTCGCAGATGTCGCGGCTGTCACTTTTCAGGCGGCTCATGACGCGCATCACATTGCCGTCGACAGCCGGAACCGGTTTCCCGAACGCGATGGAAGCGATGGCGCCGGCGGTGTAAAAGCCGATGCCAGGCAGGCGGATAAGCTCGTCGTACTCTGCCGGAAACTTTCCGCCGTACTGCTGTACCAGAACCTGCGCGCATTTTTTCAGGTTGCGCGCACGGGAATAATATCCCAGCCCTTCCCACAGCTTCATCAGTTCGTCGTCTTCCACCGCGGCAAGTGCATACACATCCGGCAGTTTCTGCATAAAGCGCACAAAATAGTCTTCCACGACGCCTGCGCGCGTCTGCTGCAGCATGATCTCCGATATCCAGATCCGGTACGGATCGCGTGTCCCCCGGAATGCCAGTTTCCGGGCGTTTTTCCGGTACCAGGCAAGAAGGCAGGTCAGATTTTGAATAAGAGCATTTTCCGTCATCTGAATTCTCCAGGTTTGAAATAGCATTTTCCATTCAGATGATATATAATTTTCCAGACTAACGCCAGCCTGCATTTGCCAGGGCGGCGAAAGTCAGCTTAACTGCACATTTGCGTATAAGGAGGATTCCATATGTTCAAAGCCAATCCGGATTATCTGCAGCTTCGTGGTTCCTATCTGTTTTCGAATATCGCCAAAAAGGTTGCCGCCTACAAAGAGGCGCATCCGGACACCCCGATTATCCGTCTGGGAATCGGCGATGTGACCCAGCCGCTGAGCAAGAGCGTGATCGCTGCCCTGCAGAAAGCTGTGGAGGAGCAGGCTCATGCCGAGACATTCCGCGGCTACACGCCGGACCTGGGGTACGATTTCCTGCGCGAAGCCATCAGCCGGGTGGATTTTGGCAGGCGCGGCGTTTCCATTTCCCCGGATGAGATCTTTATCTCCGACGGCGCCAAGTCCGACTCCGGCAACATCCAGGAGATCTTCTCAAAAGACTGCCGCGTCGCTGTGTGCGACCCGGTTTATCCGGTATATGTGGACACCAATGTCATGGCGGGCCGCGCCGGCGAGTACGATGAAAAGACCGGAACGTGGAGCAATATCATCTATATGCCGTGCCTGGCAGAAAACGATTTCGCGCCGCAGCTTCCAACGGAAATCCCGGACATCATCTATCTCTGCTTCCCGAACAACCCGACCGGTGCCACTGTATCCAAAGAGCAGCTGCAGAAGTGGGTTGACTTCGCCAATGAGCACAAGGCTGTCATCATTTATGACGCAGCGTACGAGGCATATATCACCGAGGATGACATCCCGCACTCCATCTATGAGTGTGACGGCGCAAAGACCTGCTCGATCGAAATCCGCTCATTTTCCAAGAACGCCGGCTTCACAGGCGTCCGTCTCGGCTACACCGTTGTTCCGAAGGAACTGAAGGACGCATCCGGTGTCAGCATGCGCGACCTGTGGGCGCGCCGCCACGGCACCAAGTTCAACGGCGCTCCGTATATCCAGCAGCGCGCCGGCGAAGCGGTCTACTCCGATCAGGGCCAGAAGGAAATCCGCGAGCTTGTCTCCTATTACATGGAAAATGCACGCATGATCCGCGAGGGTCTCACCGCGGCCGGGTTCACCTGCAGCGGCGGTGTCAACTCTCCGTATATCTGGCTGAAGACGCCGGATGGCATGACCAGCTGGGAGTTCTTTGATTATCTTCTCGAGAAGGGGCATGTCGTCGGCACACCGGGATCGGGCTTCGGTCCGAGCGGGGAAGGCTATTTCCGGCTCACTGCGTTCGGTTCGCATGAGAACACGAAGGCTGCGATCGAACGCTTCAAGCATCTGAACTGATTCCTGCGCGATTCTCATTCCGGGGGGAAGGGGAAATTTGAATTGACAAAAAAGAAAATTGTTCCTGTCATGATCTCTGCGGCCGCTGTCATCTGTCTTCTGATGGCGGCCGCAAGGTTTACGAGTGCGGACACGGTGCAGGGCACGTTCTGGTCCCTGATGCCGGCTGTCGTCGCCATCGTCCTGGCGCTTGCCACCAAGGAAGTCTACAGCTCCCTGTTCATGGGCATTGTGACCGGCGCCCTGCTGTTCTCGGGATTTTCGTTTGAAGGTACCTTCACGCATGTCCTGCAGGACGGCTTCATCCACGTTCTCTCTGACCCATACAACGTCGGTATCATCATCTTCGTCGTGGTTCTGGGCGCTGTCGTCGCTCTGATGAACCGCACCGGCGGTTCGGCTGCTTTCGGGCACTGGGCCGAAAAGCACATCAAGACGCGCCGCGGTGCCATGCTGGCAACCACAGCTCTCGGCATCCTGATCTTTATCGACGACGCATTCAACTGTCTCACCGTCGGCAGCGTCATGCGCCCCGTGACAGACAAGCATCACGTCTCGCGCGCCAAGCTGGCCTATCTCATCGATTCCACCGCTGCGCCGGTCTGTATCATCGCGCCGATCTCCAGCTGGGCGGCAGCCGTTTCCGGATTCGTGCCGGCTTCTGACGGACTGAAGATCTTCATCCAGACCATTCCATTCAACTTCTACGCACTGCTCACGCTTGTCATGATGTTCGGGCTGTCCATCCTGCGGGTTGACTTCGGTCCCATGCTGACCCATGAGCAGAATGCTCTGAAAGGCGATCTCTACACGACGCCGGAGCGGCCCTATGCGCAGGAAGAAAACAGCGACAAAACGAACGGAAACGGGCGGATCGCAGACCTGGTTTTCCCGATTATTGTAACGGTTGTGTGCTGTGTACTCGGCATGCTCTACTCAGGCGGTTTCTTCTCCGGCACCGGTTTTGTCGAAGCCTTTGCCGGCAGTGACGCATCCGTCGGACTGTCCCTCGGATCAATCTTTGCGATCATCATCATCATTTTCTACTACTGCCTGCGCCGCTCGCTCTCCTTCCACGACTGCATGGAGTGCCTTCCGGCCGGCTTCAAGGTCATGGTTCCGGCGCTCCTGATCCTGTCCTTTGCCTGGACGCTCAAGGCCATGACAGACTCGCTGGGCGCGTCGGACTTCGTCCGGATGGTCGTGAAAGGACCTGCGTCCGGATTCGTATCCATGCTCCCGGCCATCATCTTCCTCATCGCTGTGGGCATTTCCTTCGCGACGGGTACGAGCTGGGGAACCTTCGGGATTCTGATTCCGATTGTTGTGGATTGTTTCATCGGTTCGGATTACAACATGATGATTATCTCGATGGCAGCCTGCATGGCGGGATCTGTGTGCGGCGACCATTGCTCGCCGATTTCGGATACAACCATCATGTCAAGCGCCGGCGCACAGTGCGCGCACATCAATCATGTGACCACACAGCTGCCATATGCGCTTGTATGCGCAGCAATATCGTTCGTCTCCTACATCATCGCCGGTTTCACCAAAAACGCCGCGATTTCACTTGCCGCCGGCGGAGGGCTGATGATCGGGCTCCTGGCCATTCTGCGGCTGCGGGAGAACAAAAAAGGGATTTCAGACTGATCCCGGATACAAAATAGTTGCCGTCCGTAAATTATTGGCGGCAGGGGGAAAATTCTTTGAAAAAATCACAGAAAATAACGGTTATCACGGCGGCAGCGGCCGTCATCGTGTTTCTCATCGTTTCCTGCCGTCTGACGACGGCGGAAAGTGTCCAGGGCTCTTTCTGGGCTCTGACTCCGCCTCTCATCGCCATCGTTCTGGCGCTCGCCACAAAAGAGGTTTACAGTTCTCTGTTCCTTGGTATCGTGGCCGGTGCGCTGCTGTACTCTGGTTTTTCCTTTGAGGGAACGTTTAATCACGTACTGCAGGACGGCCTGATCAGTGTGCTTTCGGATCCCTCCAATGTCGGCATCCTGATCTTCCTTGTCGTTCTTGGGTGCGTCGTTTCTCTGATGAACCGCACCGGCGGTTCGGCGGCTTTCGGCCGCTGGGCAGCCGGACACATCAAGACCCGCCGCGGCGCCATGCTGGCCACCACTGTTCTGGGAATCCTGATCTTCATCGACGACTATTTCAACTGTCTCACTGTCGGCAGTGTCATGCGCCCGGTGACCGACAAACACCATGTGTCCCGCGCCAAGCTGGCGTATCTGATTGACGCCACTGCGGCTCCGGTCTGCATCATTGCGCCGATTTCCAGCTGGGCCGCCGCCGTTTCCGGCTTCGTGCCCAACTCCGACGGAATCCGCATCTTCGTTCAGACCATTCCGTTCAACTTCTATGCTCTGCTCACCATCGCGATGATGCTGGGCCTCTCGATCCTGCGGGTTGACTTCGGACCGATGCTCGTCCACGAGCAGAATGCCCTGAAGGGCGACCTCTACACCACGCCCGACCGCCCGTACGCAAACGCGGCGGATGAGGACAAGACACACGGCCACGGCCATGTGATCGATCTCGTTTTCCCGATCCTTGCCATCGTCGTATGCTGCGTTCTGGGCATGCTCTACTCCGGCGGATTCTTCTCCGGCACCGGATTTGTGGACGCCTTCGCAGCCAGCGATGCCTCTGTCGGTCTGTCTCTGGGCTCAATCTTCGCCCTGATTCTCGTCGTGGCGTTCTGCTGCATCCGCCGCTCGCTCACCTTTTCCGAGTGCATGGACTGCCTGCCGTCCGGCTTCAAGTCCATGGTTCCGGCCATCCTGATTCTGACATTTGCCTGGACGCTCAAGGCCATGACCGATTCTCTGGGCGCATCTGCATTTGTCAAGGCCGTGGTGAGCGGTTCCGCGTCCGGTTTCATTTCCATGCTTCCGGCCATCATCTTCCTGATCGCGGTCGGCATCTCCTTCGCGACGGGCACAAGCTGGGGCACGTTCGGCATTCTGATCCCGATCGTCGTGGACTGCTTTGAGAGCACCGACTACACGATGATGATCATCGCGATGGCGGCCTGCATGGCCGGCTCTGTGTGCGGCGACCACTGCTCGCCGATCTCGGACACGACCATCATGTCCAGCGCCGGAGCCCAGTGCTCGCACATCAATCACGTGACCACGCAGTTGCCGTACGCACTCGTGTGCGCCGGCATCTCCTTCGTCGGCTACGTCATCGCCGGCTTCACCAAGAACGGCGTTCTGTCGCTGTCCGTCAGCCTCGGCCTGCTCGTCACTCTTCTGGCCGTGCTGCGTCTGCGCGAAAACAAAAAAGGAATCTCTGACTGAACCCTTCCTTATCAATTGCCCTGCCGGGCCTGCACTTTTCAAGTTCACGAGGTATACTTTCAGATTATGAAAACGGATATGACAAGGGGCGGCATCATCGGCATCATTCTCCGCTTTACCCTGCCGCTGTTTGTGGGAAATGTCTTCCAGACGCTTTACAACATGGCTGACACCATCATCGTGGGCCGCACGGTCGGAGAAGGCGCGCTGGCCGCCGTCGGGTCAACCGGCACGATCATGTTCCTGATGCAGGGCTTCGCCGTAGGTCTCACCACCGGATTCACGGTGCTGACCAGCCAGGCCTTCGGAGCCGGCGACGAAAGACGCATGCGCCACTCCGTCGCCAACTCCTGCCTTCTCTCCCTTATCTCGGCAGCTCTCATCACGGCAGTCTTCCTGCTCGTCATGAATCCGCTGCTGCACGTGATGAACACGCCGGACAACATCTTTGCCGACGCCTGCACGTACATCTCCATCATCGCGTGGGGGCTCATCGCCTGTGTAGCGTACAACCTGGGGAGCGCCCTGCTGCGCGCCGTCGGAAACAGCCGTGTGCCGCTGTACACGCTGCTCTTCTCCGCCGGTCTGAACGTCGTACTGGACCTCGTGTGCATCATCAACTTCCACATGGGAGTTGCCGGTGCTGCGGTCGCGACCGACATTTCTCAGGCGCTGTCCGCCATCATCTGCTTTCTGTACATTTACAAAAAAGAAAAATCTCTTCTCCCGCAGAGAGGCGAGTGGAAGATCTACCGGAAGGACACCGGCGTTCAGATGAGCGTTGCGCTCCCGATGGCCCTGCAGTTCGGCATCACGGCCTCCGGGACGATGATCATGCAGTCTGCCATCAACATCTTCGGTTCCACCGCCGTCGCCGCCATCACAGCCGGCGGCAAGTTTCAGGGCATGCTCAGCCAGGGAATGCAGTCCATGGGCCAGACCATGGCAACTTTCTCCGGGCAGAACTTCGGCGCCGGAAAATTCTCCCGCGTGAGAAAGAGCGTGCGCGACGCCCTTGTCATCGAGATTCTCTACTCGCTGATAAGCGGCGTCCTCGCGTGGTTCTTAACGCCGGCGACCCTCGGATTCTTCTTTTCCGGCGACACGGACATCGCGTCGCTCGTCCCCTGGGCCAACGCGTATGTCCACCTGTGCGTCACCTGCTACATTCCGCTTTCGATGATCTTCATCTTCCGCAACGTGATGCAGGGATGCGGCTACGGCTTCCTGCCCATGATGGGCGGCGTGGTCGAGTTCTTCAGCCGCCTGCTGATGGCATGGCTTGCCATGAAGACGCTCAATTCCACCTTTGCCGTCGCCTGTGATCCTTTCGCGTGGCTCACTGCCGGCATCTTCACCGGAGTATCCTACCTGTTCGTCATGAAAGATATCCGGAAAAAACACGGCGAAGGAGTGCCGGACGAGGGTTGATCCCCTCTCCGGCACTTTTTTATTTATCGTTTTTTATAGTGCTTCCCCTGACAACTGTACCGTCGCCAAACCGGGCGTTCAGCTCGCGGCTCATTTTCTCAAGTTTCGCCTGTTTATCTCTGCGTTTTGCCTGCCTCTGCTCTTCCTGCCTGCGCCTGCGGTTTTGCTCTTCCTCTTCCTCGATCTGCTGTGCCAGATCCGTAAGACTCATCTGCCGGAACCGGCCGTCGGAAAGCTTCGTGGCGCCTACGCCGACAAGCCGCACCTTCTGTCCGGCATGAAAATATCCGTCATCGCCGCCGCACATCTGCCAGTAGCCTTCCAGGGCCACCCGGCAGACCGCATCCGTGTCGTTCACCGGATCCTTCAGGCTCAGGCTTCTTGAATGGCGCCGGAAATCATCCGTTTTGACCGTGACGGTTATGGTCTGCGCGAACACTCCCTCCTGCCTCAGGCGCGCCGAGACACGCTCAGAAAGACGCCGGATGACTTCCTTTGCCTGCGCCTCGTCTCCCGGGCCAAGGTCAGATGGAACCGTCGTCTCCGCCGACATGCTGAGCGCGTCACGGTCATCGGTGTGAATGATGTCCGAACCGCGTCCGTTGGCGCTCTCATAGATGTAAATGCCGCCTTTCACGCCGAAGCTGGCTTTCAGCACCTCCACATCCATGGCGGCCGCCTGACCGATGGTGGAAGCGCCCAGCCGCCGCAGCTGCTGCGCTGTAGACGGGCCGGCGCCGTACAGCGACTCAACCGGCAGCGGCCACATCTTTTTCGGAACCTCCTCCGGAAACAAAGTGTGCGTCTTGTCCGGCTTTGCAAAGTCGCTTGCCATCTTGGCCAGAAGACGGTTCGTGGAAATGCCGACATTTACCGTGAACCCGAGCGTTTCGCGCACCGAGCGCCGGATTTCGTCAGCTGCCCGCACACTCCATGTGCGGCTGCTTTCTCCTGCACGGGCAAACCGCCCGGCCGCGTCCGTCATATCGAGATAACACTCATCGATGCTCAGCTGCTCCTGAACGGGCGAAAACTCCCGCAGAAGTTCCATGAGGCGTTCTGACTCCTCGTGGTACGTCTCAAAATCCGGCGGTTCAATGACAAGATTTGGGCAGATGCGCAGAGCCTCAGCCACCGTCATCGCCGTGTGGATCCCCATTTTCTTTGCCGGCAGCGACTTCGCCGTCACGATGCCGTGGCGCTTTTTCTCGTCGCCGCCGATGATTGACGGAATCAGCCGCAGATCCGGGCTGTGCGGGTTTTCGCGCAGCTTTTTCACCGCGCTCCAGGACAGAAAGGCGCTGTTGACATCAACGTGAAATATCGTCCGCTCCGTGAGCCTTCCCTCCTATCGCACTGAAATCGATATTGGACAGCACAATCGCCGCAAACATAATGGCACACCCGGCAAATTCGCGCACACTCAGCTCCTGTCCCTGCACAAGCCATCCGGCCAGCGCGCCGAACACGCTTTCCAGACACATCGCCAGGCTTGCGACCGTCGGATTCAGGTGCCGCTGCCCCACGATCTGCAGCGTATACGCGACGCCTGTGGAGAGTACACCCGCGTACAGAAGCGACGGAAGCGCAGTCAGGATAGAGGAAAGAGACGGCTTCTCAAATATCAGCATGAAAATTGTCGCAAGCAGCCCCATGGAAAATGTCTGCCACCACGCCAGCCGGATTCCGTCCACCATCTGCACACTGTAATTGATCGAGAGAATCTGCATGGAAAAGAACACCGTGCTCGAAAGCGTCACGAGATCTCCGTACCCGAACCCGGATTCGCCCGGCCGGATGCAGAGCAGATAAAGGCCGGCGACAGACATCGCCACGCATATCCACACCTTTGCGCTCGGAAATTTCTTCGCGAAAATCGAGAACACCGGGACCAGCACCACATACATAGCCGTTATGAAGCTGGATTTCGCTGTTGTCGTATACGCGATGCCGAGCTGCTGCAGAAAACTGGCGATAAAAAGAAAAGTCCCGCACAGGAACCCGAGTCCGATGAGCTGCCGCCACTGCGGGAAATTTTCCGGCTTTGCCGTCCGGCCCGTCCGGCGGACAAGTGCCCGGTCATTGGCCCTGACCACAAAATACAGAAAAACAATCCCGATCCAGCCGCGCCCGGCCAGGAACGTGTACGGCCCGATGATCTTCGCCCCTTCGCTCTGCGCGACAAATGTAGTCCCCCACAGAAACGCCGCGAACACCAGCGCCAGCGTATTGATAACTTCCGTCCTCTTGCTGCTCACAGACCTTCTCCCGTCAGTAAAACACAGATCAATTCAAACACAATCAGTTTATCACAAAACCGCTCTGTTCTGTGCCTGGCAGTGGAAAGCTCTTTTTACACGATCATCGGTGCCTTTTCATCCGGCGCTTTCTCCGGGAAAATCACCGTAAACGTGCTTCCCTCGCCAAGCCGGCTGTCGAGTCTGATCTGCGCGTTCTGGAGCATCGCAGCGTGCTTGACGATGGCAAGCCCGAGACCCGTTCCTCCGATCTCGCGCGACCGGCTCTTGTCGCCCCGGTAGAACCGCTCGAAGATGCGGGACTGGTCTTCCTCTGGAATGCCGATACCGTTGTCAGCGACTTTCAGCGTAACTGTGTGCGCCCCGGCGTGCAGGCTCACATGCACTGCTCCGCCTTCCTTATTGTACTTGATGGCGTTGTCGACCAGATTGAAGATGATGCTCTCTGTCAGCCGCGCCACGCCGTAATAGATCACCTCGCCGTCCGATTCGAGGCTGACACTCACGTGCTTCTTTTCGGCCTCATGCGACAGGCTTTCGATGACCTTATTTGTCATGAGACACATGTCGATCTTAACGCAGTTCATGTCAACGGCTCCCTCGTCCAGGTGCGAGATGTACAGAATGTCCTGAACCAGCGTGATCATGCGCTGCACCTGCGTGTAAATCAGGTGCACAAACTTTTTCTGATCCTCCGGTTTCACGCCGCCGCTCTCCAGCATCTCCGCACAGCCGGAAATCGTGTGAAGCGGCGTCTTGAGCTCATGGGACACATTGGCCGTGAATTCGCGGCGCATCTGCTCCGCCGTCTCGCGCTCCGTGACATCAAAGAGCAGGACCACCGTCCCGATGACTTTCCTTCCGTCCAGAACCGGCGTCACGTCCACCTGATAGCTGAGCCGGTCATACGGCAGCACCGTCTCGCCGTGCTCGCCTTCCAGGAGCGCCCCTGCCAGAACCTTCCGGAATTTCTCGCGCCTCTCCAGCGCCAGGATGTCTGTTCCGATATAGACATCTCCGGCATTCAGAAGCTTTCCGGCCTTGTTGTTCATGTTCAGGATGCGGCCTTCCTCGTCAAGCAGAATCAGTCCTTCCGCCATGTGCTGGGTGACCGCCGTGAAATCCCGCTCAATCCGCACCAGACGGCCCTTCTCATCCGCAATCTGCTTCTGCTGGACGTAGATGCGCTTGAGCAGCGGACTGATCTCCTCGTACTCGTTGTTCTCCATCGGGTGATCCAGATCAAGCTGGTTGAGCGGCTGTGTGATGTGCTTTGCGACGCGCCTCGCGGCAAACCACATGCACACCATCAGAATGATGATGAGCATCAGGACAAATGGAATCATCCCCGCCGCAATATTCAGTGCCGTGTCTCTTGGCTCCGCGACCCGAAGCACCGTCCCGTCAGAAAGCCTCTCGGCACAGTAGACAAACGATTTGAGCAGTGTCCCTGAAAAACGGATGCTCGTGCCTTCGCCGTCCGCCAGAGCCGCCTTCACTTCCGGCCTGTCGGCGTGATTTTCTAGTGTCACTGCGTCCGCTTCACTGTCATAGAGCACCTGTCCGTCTGATGCAATCAGTGTCACACGCGTGGTGTCAAGATCCAGCTTTTCCAGATACGAGATGCCATCCGCCTCCACACCCTGCGCCGCCAGTTTGGCCTCGGAACGCACCTGGCCTTCCTGAACCACGCCGAAATAGCTGTACAGAATTCCCAGGACCGCCGCAAACGCCGCCACAAGCGCGATGGTGATCAGGATCTGCATGTGTTTGAAAATCTGCTTCGTCATGAGGCGTCAGCCTCCAGCTTGTAGCCCAGTCCGCGGATCGTCTGAATCATCGATCCATATTGTCCCAGCTTTGTGCGCAGCGTCCCGATGTGGACATCGACCGTGCGCGTGTCTCCCGTGTACTCCGAATTCCACACGCGGGCAAGCAGCGTCTCCCGGTCAAACACCCGGCCCGGATACTCCATGAAAAGTTCCAGCAGGCCGTACTCCTTCAGTGTAAGATCGATCTTCTCGCCGTCCACCGTCACCGTGTGCTCCGTGCGGTTCACACTCACACCTTCTGCACTCAGCACCGGCGCTTCCGCCGCCTTTGCGGATGTGCGCCGCAGCACGGCGCGCACTCTCGAAACCATCTCCATCATGCCGAACGGCTTGACCAGATAATCATCCGCTCCGAGATCCAGCCCCCTTACTTTGTCAAACTCTGTCCCCTTCGCCGTGGTCATGATCACGGGGATGTCGGCGCTGGCAGGGTCACTTTTCAGCTTTCTGAGAATGGTAATTCCGTCGTCTCCGGGGAGCATAATGTCAAGCAGGACCAGCTCCGGGCGCTGGGTACCCAGTGCCTGGAAAAAACTCCTGCCGTCCGCAAACAGCTCAACCCCGTAGCCCGACGTCTCCAGTGCGTAGGCCTCCAGATTTCCGGCGGCCTCGTCATCCTCAACACAATAGATCATGACAACCTCACTTCGTATTTCCTTCCAGAACACCGGTGACCGAGAAAATCACCCACTGGGCGATATTGACCGCGTGATCGCCGATCCGCTCGAAATACTTCGAAATCATCAGCAGATCCAGCGTCTTCTCAAGTCCCGCCTCATCCGTCTGGATACTCTTTGCAAGCTCCTTTTTTATTTTATCAAAATAGTCATCGACTGTGTCATCTTCTTTGATGACCTCTCTGGCTGCCTTCTCGTCCCGCTTGACAAATGCATCCACAGCCCCGGTCACCATGCGGCTGGCCGCCTGGCCGAGGTCGAGTATCTCATATTTGTCATCCGCGTCGGAAATATTCTGCATGGAGACGATTTCCGCGATATCGTCGGACTGATCGCCGATCCGCTCAAGGTCCGAGACCATCTTCAGTGCGGAAGAGATCGTGCGCAGGTCGGTCGCGACCGGCTGCTGCTGCATCAGGAGCTTCAGGCACATATCTTCGATTTCGCGTTCCTTGTGGCTGATTTCCGTCACGATGGCCGAGACGTTCTTGTGACCGTCCGGGTCTCCCTTGATGAGCGCGCGGATCGCCGTGTTGATGGCATCCTCGCACATGGATCCCATCAGAATCATTTCCCGGTTCAGATTGTTCAGTTCTTCGTCAAATTTGAGTCTCATCAGCCAAACCTCCCTGTAATGTACCGCTCGGTGCGCGGATCCTTTGGTTTCGAGAAAAGAATATCGGTCTGTCCGAACTCAACCATATCTCCCAGAAGGAAGAACGCAGTCTTATCCGAGATACGAACCGCCTGCTGCATATTGTGTGTGACGATGACGATTGTGTAGTTCTTTTTCAGCTCCTCCGCCAGATCCTCTATTTTGGACGTCGAGATCGGGTCAAGCGCCGAGGTCGGCTCATCCATCAGGATCACCTCCGGCTGCACGGCCAGCGTGCGCGCGATGCAGAGTCTCTGCTGCTGGCCGCCGGAAAGCCCCAGGGCGCTCTTGTTCAGGCGGTCCTTGAGCTCGTCCCAGATCGCCGCCTGCTTCAGGCTCGTCTCCACGATTTCGTCAAGCTTCGCCTTGCTGCGGATACCGTTGATCCTCGGCCCGTACGCCACGTTGTCATAGATCGACTTTGGGAACGGATTCGGCTGCTGGAACACCATGCCAACCCGGCGTCTGAGCTCGATGGCGTCCATGTCCTTGTAAATGTCCACGCCGTCGAGTTTCACAGATCCGGTGATCTTCACGCCCTTCTCCAGATCGTTCATGCGGTTGAGTGTCTTCAGAAAGGTTGACTTTCCGCACCCGGAAGGTCCGATCAGCGCCGTGATCTCATTTTTCGCAATATTCAGACTGATTCCCTTGAGAGCCTGAAAGGATCCGTACCACAGATCCAGGTTATTCACGACAAATTTGTAGTTTGTTTCGTTTTCCACTTTTGTTCCTCTTCTGTCATTTCTCACCGGTTGACTTTTTATTAATGCGCCACGTGAGGATTCTGGCCGTGATGCTGAATCCCAGCGTCATGAGAACCAGGATCATAGCCGCGACATTGGCGATTTCCGTGGAGTTAGCGTGCAGGGCGCCCTCCGTTCGCAGAACCCAGATGTGCAGAGCCAGCGTTTCACCGGGCCGCATGGGATTCAGCGGGCAGGTGATGGACGTCAGATTCCAGTTGTTCCAGTTCAGAACGGTGCTCTGTCCTGATGTGTACAGAAGTGCTGCCGCCTCACCAAAACCTCGTCCGGCCGCCAGGATCACGCCGGTGATGATGCGGGGAAGCGCCGTCGGCAGAAGAACTGTCGTGATAGCCTTCCAGTGTGTCGCGCCCAGCGCCATGCTGCCCTGCTTGTACGATTTCGGCAGTGAGCGGATTGCGTCCTCAGTCGTCGTCGTAATCGACGGCAGGCTCAGGATACTGACCGCCAGTGCTCCGGCGAGCAGATTCCACTGAAATCCAAATGTCAGAATAAACACCAGATATCCGAACAGGCCGACTACGATAGAAGGAAGAGAAGAAAGCGCCTCCATGCTGACACGCAGCGCCTTTGTGAATTTGTTATCCCCGGCATACTCTGCCATGTAGACACCTGCGCCCACTCCGATCGGCACACTGATGAGCAGTGACCAGAACACAAGATAGATTGTATTGAAGAACTGATTGCCGATACCCTTGTTGGTAAACGAAAGATATTCCGGCTTCAGATCCTTGATTCCTGTAATGATGATATATCCGGCCAGGACGATCAGAAGCACCAG
>OMUP01000091.1 GCA_900314255.1 uncultured Lachnospiraceae bacterium
GGCTTTCTCTCCTTCTGCCACCCGTCGTCGATCACCATGTACGGGCGGTTTGCATTGCCACTGGTCAGCTGTGCCAGGAGTTCTGTGTCCTGCAGAATTGCCTCCTGCGAGCTGTTTCCGTATGCATAATACCAGTTATTACTGCCGTAAACGGGGTGAGGCGGCAGAATCGGATCCGGACACATAACCTGGCAGAATTTTCTGCCCGCCTCCAGGGCCGAGAGATTCTCATAATCACGCGCCACGATCGTGCACACGGAAAGCGTCCGGCCTCCTAAAACCACACCTTCGCCGCCGCAGCGCACATCCATATACAGACTGATGCCGGATGTGTCCGCCTGCCAGAAACAGAAGGCAGACGGGCGTACTTTCACGCCGATCCCGAGCACCTTTTTTTCTTTTTCCGAAAGAATCAGAAAATACCAGGGCAGGATGCGGGCCGCCGATACGCCGCCCCACTCCATGTCGCCATATCCTCTCTCCCAGGCATCCCCGAAAATCTTCTTTCCCCGGATCAGATCCTCGCAGTTCCAGCGCAGCCGCACGGCAGACAGCGGGCAGGACGCCTGCACGCGCACCGTCACGCCGCCGTCTTTCTCCTGAACAAGACGCACGCTGGCGTCTTTAAAGTTTCCGTCCGTCCCGTGAAAAGTACCGCGGGTATCCTGTATCTCCCAGTAGTCCGGCGACATCCAGTTCACCGGAACAAAATTTTCATCCATACAATCCCTCCAAAAAAGGCTGTGAAAACGCCGTAACGGCTTTTTCACAGCCCATGTTTACTGAAACAGCGCGCAGCCCTGCCGGCGGTAGTACTCAATCATCTCCCGCAGACGCGAGACCGGCACGCCGTAATGCTCTGCGATGCAGTCCAGACAGTAATATTCTGTGGCTCCGCGGTTGATGAACTTCATGGTCGCCGCCACATCCAGCCGCGCGAGCTTCTTTCCGCACCGGACACAGTATTCCGTCATCTATGCCTCACACCCCGCATCACGCCAGGTCTGTCAGGCGGCAGCGGAACACCGCGCAGCCGTACGGCTCCAGATCCCAGAAAACAGTTCCTTCTCTTGGCGCTGTCTCCTGTCCGCTCCAGACTTCCCGCATCTGAAGCGTCTTGCCGGTGCTCACCGGAAGCCCGATCTCATCGATGTTGAAACGCGCGGTCGTCTTTGTGTCCTCCATGTTGAAGCACCCGACGGCGACATCGCCATTTTCCAGAAGTTTTGCGTAGATTTTCACGCTCGACTGAATCATCATCGGCGTGAGCGCAAACGGCTGGCTGTACCAGCCGTCCTGGTTGATCCGGATCAGCTCGCGGTTTGTAAGTGTCTGGCGCGTCACGTCATCCATGTTCCGGATGTCGCACCCGATCATCAGCGGCGAACCCATGAAAGCCCACAGCGAGAAGTGCGTCCGGTACTGCACGTCACTGCAGCCGGAAAGTCCGACATTTCCCTTGCCGTGCATGCCGACGATCAGCATGTCCATGTCATTGAAGCACCCGTGCCCGTTGTAGGGCAGAAGCGCGTCCTGCCGGTCCGCCAGGTCCTTCACGGACTGCCACGTGTCAAAGATATCCCCGGTCGAGCGCCAGATCGAGGCGCCGGTGGTCTTGATCCACTCCTGCGTCTCATCCGAACCCCAGGAGCAGGCCGCAAACAGGATGTCCCGCCCACAGTTCGCGAGCGCCAGCCCCATCCGGCGGTACAGATATTTTCCCGGGATGATCGGACTGTGATAGCAGTAGTCGTATTTCAGATAGTCCACGCCCCACCCGGCAAATGTCGCCGCGTCCGTAAACTCATGCTCAAAGCTCCCGGGATATCCGGCGCAGGTCTGCGTGCCGGCGCACGAATACATCCCGAATTTAAGCCCCTTGCCATGGATATAATCCGCAAGATACTTCATGCCGTGCGGGAATTTCTCCGGATCCGGCACCAGACGGCCGTCTTTGTCACGCTCCTTCAAAGACCAGCAGTCATCGATGACCAGATATTTATATCCCGCATCCAGCAGCCCTTCATCCGCCATCACATCGGCGGTCTTCAGGATAAGATCCTCGCTGATGTCGTTCCCGAACGTGTTCCAGGAATTCCATCCCATCGGAGGTCTGTCAATTCTCATGGCTCTTCCTCCCGCGTTTTCTCAAAGTAATACAGCGCCGACTGGAAATCGCCCAGCGCCGGAAGCCGCAGACCGAAGTGCATCAGGGCATCGCCTGTAAACTCCTCGTTTTCTGCTGTCTCATTCCCATCCTTAATCACGGAAAGACGGTACACAGCAAAAGGATCCAGCCCCTCAGGCTTTACAAACCGGCTGCCTGTGTTGGGCCGCCCGAGCACCTGAACATAGGTGATGAGCGCCTTGCTTCTGTCTTCTGACACATTTTCCCAGCAGTCCCACGGCTCTTCTTCGCGCCAGCTGTTCAGGCGGTAGTAATCCCCTCCGGCGACAAGTGAGTGGAAGCGATGATACCTCGCGATCTGTCCCGGGATCCTTTCCTTTTCTTCCTCCGCCAGTTTCGTCATATCAAGCTCATAGCCGAAAGTACCGGCAAGAGCCACATTGGCGCGGGTTTCGATCGGGACATTGCGCCCCACCTGCTCGTTCGGGCACTTGCTCACATGGGCGCCCATGGTCTCCATCGGGTAGACCAGCGCCGTGCCCTCCTGAATGTGCAGCCGCTCGATGGCATCTGTGTCATCACTCGTCCAGATCTGCGGGCTGTAGTAAAGCATGCCCGGATCAAATCGCGCACCGCCGGACGAACAGTTTTCAAAGAGAATATCCGGGAAATCCGTGATCAGTCTCTCCTGCATCTCGTAGAGCGCCAGCACGTACCGGTGCAGAAGTT
>OMUP01000087.1 GCA_900314255.1 uncultured Lachnospiraceae bacterium
TTCTGGGAAAGCGTACTGCGGATGTAATCTTCCATAGAATTCCTTTCCCGGGCAGTCTAAGGACGGACTGCCCGACTGTATTTACCTATCATCATAAGAAATCAGGCCTGAAAAGGAAGGACAGAATCAAACATCAGAAGGACTGAATTTATTTATTCCTCTCTCTGCCCTCGTGAATGACGAATGCGATTGTGTTCTGGTAGTACGGAATGGATTCGGCTGACACTTCGATGTTGCCCTCGCCGTAGTAGGTGATGAGGCGCTGATAGACATTGTGAATTCCGACGTGCCGGCGGGCTTCTTCCGAGTTATCCTTCATGATCGAGAGGACTTGATCTTCATCAAAACCAGATCCGTTGTCACTGACGCGGACGGTGAGAACATCCTCTTCCGGCCGGGCGATCTCCACTTCAATCGTCGGAGCGGAGGCAGAAGGCATGGATGCGTCGATTCCGAAACCGTGCCGAATGGAGTTCTCGATCAGCGGCTGCAGGATTGTCTTCAGAATTAGATGCTCGGATAATTCCGGTGCTGTCCGGTACATGAAGAGTATCTTCTGGCTGAAGCGCTGATTCATGATGCGCACATAGGCCTGTGCGTGCCGGATTTCGGAGGACACAGGGATAAGGTCGCTTCCGCCGGAGAGGCCGATGCGCAGATATTCGGCCAGATGCTGGATCATGTTCGTGGCGGTTTCGGTATCCTGACGCAGTACTTCGGACTGAATCTCCTCGAGCGTGTTGTAGAGAAAGTGCGGATTGATCTGCTCGGTTAAAAGCTTCAGCTCTGTTTTGTATTTGCTGCTCTCTTCCTCGCGGATCTGGATAATCTGTTTTTGAATCGTGTCATACATCTCGTTTATGGCATTCATGAGCTGGCTCACTTCGTCATTGGAGGTGAAGGTCACATGCCCGGAATACGTCCCCTGTTCGATCTCCCGCACAACCTTGAGCAGTATCCGGATCGGCCGGGTGACCATATTTGTAAACACGATGGAGAGAATGATGGTGATCAGTATGATGATCAGCGTGATGTTGATGATCGGGCCCAGGAATCCCTGCAGAATAGAGGCAAAAGATACCGTGTGGCTGATTCCCATAAGGTACAGGCCGCCGAAGGAAAGGGAACGCACAGCGACATACCGGCCATTTTCCCGCAGGACATCTTCTCTGGCTGAGAGATCCGGATAAGATTGCACTTCCGTGGCCGCTTCCCGGACTGCTTCATTCGGGGTATAAGGGTAGAGCAGACTCCCATCCGCTGACAGGAGAGCATAGCGGTCGATGGCTTCCTGATACCCCGAGAGCAGAAGAGAAGTGCGCATGGTGTCCGCGTCCAGCAGAATCACGATGTAGAAGTCAGAAGGCGAATCCCCCAGATTCAGCTGGAAGTAGCTGCCGACCAGACGGATGGGGAATACCATCGGGATGACGTCAGAATTTGAAAAGAAGGGGCTGGACCTGCCGGGCAGGAATGTGATGCCGCGCACATCCGCAAGTTCCCCCTTTTTAAAAAGACTGTCAAGAGAACTCCGCGGCGATGTATTCAGAGAATAGAAGATCCTCCCCTGATCCGGCGAAACGAGAAGGGAACTGGAGACGAGGTAGTCGGCGCTGTTGAGCGCGGAGATCTCTTCCTGGAATGTCCCGGAGCTCTGCCCGTACCATGCATCCTGCGTGACGATCGGAAAGGTCTTGTTCAGAAATGCCTCCGTTCCGATAATACTGACGAACCGTTTTTCCAGGACATTGAGATTATTGGCAAGCGAAGACGCGGCATTGTCTGTCTGCACGCCGGTCTGCGACAGCAGCCGGCCCGAGTTGTAGCGGCTGTACACGAGCGATACGGTCAGAAGCACAGCAAACACGACAACAATAGTGATGGAGATCAGAAGCGCCCTCAGTTTGTTCAGAAGCGAAGCATTTTCCAGAAATTTTCCTGGCTTGATAGGTTTCATGGATGGAATCCTCTGCTGTAAGCGCCGCGAAGATGACGGCCTGGTGTCAGTGGCGGTACTTCGCCTGAAAATCAGACGGCGTGATGCCGTTGATATTCTTGAAAGCCCGCGAGAAAGAGCGGTAATCATTGTATCCGAGCTTGAGAGCCAGTTCCGTCACCTGCGTGTCGGGCGCAAGCAGTGCGATTCTGGCGTACTCCATCTTCTCGCGGAGCATGTAGTCCCGGAGATTCTGCCCGGTTTTCTTCTTGAAATAGATCGCGAAGTACGAAGGGCTCAGGTGCACTTCATTGGCCACATCTTCGATCCGGGGTGAGTCCAGAATATGATCCTTGATCCAGGAGACGGCTTTGCGTATCAGCTGATCGTCAGACTGGATGTTTTCGGAAGGCTGCTCGCGCTTTTCTTTTCCGTATCCGTAGACAGCGTCTATGTACTCAGACAGGTAGGTGAAACGGCGGATCAGCCAGTTCAGGATTTCGTCCGTACTTTGCAGGGTGTAGAGTTCTCTCGGCGTGGAGAGACCCTGGATATTGCCGTGGGACCACTCGGAGAATTCCTTGTCTATGCGCTGACACAGCGAAAAGCAGCCGCCCAGCAGGTAGTTTGGAGCCGGCATTGGCACGTACATAAGCGCCGCAAGGAAATCCCGGCAGGCTTTTTCAATTCCCTCCCGGTCATTCCGGACGATGCACTGTACGAGCGGAAGACAGTCAATATCCGTGAATTTCTGCTTCGGCGCAACCGTGCAGATCATGGTCCAGGGATAGACGCTCAGGCTGCTGTTGTACAGCTGATATGTGATGGCGCTCAGGGCGCGGCTGTAGGAATACGGCGCCTGAAGCAGTCCGTCGACCGGATCGCCGATGCCGATGACGGGCGATGGGATACCTTCCTGCGCGAAAAGCTGAAGCAGCCGGTTGCTGTCTCCGGCGGGATCGCCGGCACCGCAGTTGCACACGCCGGCGATCTGACTTTCATCATATACAACGAAGAAATGCGGATCTTTCCAGGTGTGCCCTTCGATTACGCGCAGGATCCGGGCGCCTTCGGCGCTGCTGCGGAGGACCGGATCCTTCCAGGAGATGCATACGCAGTAGCAGGCGCCGTTGTGCAGGACGGTTCCCGTCGTCGAGAGCATGTTGTCAAGAGATCCCTGGTTCATGATATGTCCGCTGATCAGATTCCGGATGAAATTCTCTGTCAGTTTCTTTATATAACCCGCATTGGGCTTCTGGTCCGTGCGGCTTGCGCAGACGTGGCAGAGTTCATCGTACAGCTCCGTGATGTTCAGTGGCTTCAGAAGATAGGCTCTGGCCCCGACCCGGATGGCGTCCCGGGCATAGTTGAAATCGTCATACCCGGAGAGGATGATGAAGTCGGTCGTCAGACCGCTTTCCCGGGCCAGCTTCATGACCTCAAGTCCGCTCATGCCCGGCATGCGGATGTCCATCACGGCGATGTCCGGCTTGCAGCTCAGAATCAGGTCCAGCGCCTCCTGACCGGTGGAGGCACTGCCGACGATTTTGATCCCGAGGTCATCCCAGCGAACCGCCATGGTCAGTTCTTCTACAATTGAAGCTTCGTCGTCACAAAGCACGGCAGTATATTCAGACATTGTCTCAGCACTCCTGTTACACTGTTATCAAGAAAAAATGAGGCTTTTATTCAAATTGTACCAAGAAGTGACCGGATTACCAGTGTCGATTGATGGATTTTGCCACAGCGATAATAAAATGTGTCCTTCTTGTGAACATTATTCAATGTTAAATTTCAGATAACATCATAAAACATATGTAAAATGCATGGTTCAAAATAGGAGGAAAAAATGAGCAGATTCAAAAGAGCCGCTGCGGCAGTGCTGGCAGGCGCTATGAGCGTTTCCCTCGCGGCATGCGGAAGCAGCACGGATGGAAGTGCATCTTCAGGCAGCGCGGCAGCGTCCGGCAGCACGGCGGCAGCATCAGCAGGGGCGACGACCAAGGCGTCCGGATCTTCGGACGGCAAGACGGTTATCAACGTATGGTCCAATGACCGTCATGACCAGGAATATGTCACCAAGATGGTTGATCAGTACAACCAGACCAACAAAGACAACATCGAGATCAATCTGACGATCATCACCGACAACTACGACAACATGATCCAGATGGCTGTCAACGGCGGCAGCAACGCGCCGGACATCATCGGCAGCCCGTCCACAGCGCTCACCAACTGGGCGGACACGGGCATCATCGAGCCGCTGAACAGCTACATCGATGCGGACCCGGAGTTCCAGAAGGTCAACGATCCGTACAATCACGCGTATGAAGGACTGAACGCTGAGGACGGACAGATCTACTACGTATACAGCGGCATGCGTTCCGGCGTCCGCGTGGAGTACAACAAGAATCTTCTCTCCGAGAACGGATTCACGGACGTTCCGAAGACGCTGGATGACTACACCGCGATGGCACAGACCATCACGAACAACGGCAACGGGAACTATTACGGCATCGGCTTCACTTCCTCTTCTCCGTTCGAGAGACTTCTGGAGATGGTCGCTCAGGTTTCCGGCATCTACTACTATGATTATGTAAACGGCAAGTTTGATTTCTCCGGCTACAAGGAGATCATTGAAAAAGGACAGCAGCTTGTAAAGGCGGCTTACCCGGATCAGCAGGGCGTTGACAACATGAGAGCGCTGTTCGCGCAGGGGTCCTTTGCACTCTGGTCGAATGCTTCCCAGGAGGCCGGCGTATTCACCCAGCAGCTTCCGATCTCCGATTTCGAGTGGGGCGTTGCGGAAGTTCCGTCACTGACCGGCGAGATCAAGGGCGCGCTGCAGACAACACCGTCCAAGGGCTACGGCCTGATCCGCACTTCCAAGAACAAGGATGCAGCCTGGAAAGTCATCAGCTACTTCCAGTCCGAGGAGTTCCTGAAGGGCTATCTTGAGGGCGGCTATTGCCTTCCGATCACGGATTACATGGACGGCGTCATCGACAAGACCAAGATCGGCCGTCTGGCGGATTTCTCCAAGCTCTCCTATGAAGACGTATATCCGACCGTTCCGTCTGTGAACCTGCAGGGCGACAACTACCGCACCGTTCTCTGGAATGCGGTGATGGGATATGTGAGCGCCGATGAGGCAATCGCTGACCTGAACCAGCGCTATAACGACGCTCTCGAGGCTGACATCAAGTCCGGCTCGGTAAAGCGTCTGGTCATCTCCGACTACGATCCGCTTCACCCGTCCAAGGGCACTGCGACGTATCAGACGAAATAATCGCACGTAAACAAGACAGGGGGCCGGTCTTATTAGGACCACAG
>OMUP01000086.1 GCA_900314255.1 uncultured Lachnospiraceae bacterium
AGCTCTGGTTATTACGACGCCTACTACCTCAAGGCGCTGCGCACAAAGGCGCTGATCAAGGCTGCCTTTGACAAGGCATTTGCCAGGTATGATGTGATCCTGGGGCCGGTGGCTCCGACGACGGCGCCGAAGATGAACAGTTCGCTGTCCGATCCGCTGAAGATGTACTTAAGCGACGTCTACACGGTCAGCGTGAATCTCTGCTGCCTGCCGGGGCTGTCGCTTCCGTGCGGCATTGCGTCGGACGGCATGCCGGTCGGCCTGCAGCTCATCGGCGACTGCTTCCGCGAGGACAACATCATTCGCGCGGCGTATGCGTTTGAGCAGGCGCGCGGCCAGCTTGAGAGTCCATTTGCCAGAGAGGAGGCAGCAAAGTGAGCGGAATGAAACAGTATGAAACCGTCATCGGTCTGGAAGTTCACGTTGAGCTTGCCACGAAGACCAAGATTTTCTGCGGATGCTCGACGGCATTCGGCGGCGCTCCGAATACACACACCTGCCCGGTCTGCACCGGTATGCCGGGGTCGCTTCCGGTTCTGAACAAGCAGGTGGTCAACTATGCGATCGCTGTCGGCCTTGCGACCAACTGCGACATCACGCGCAAGTGCAAGTTCGACCGCAAGAACTATTTCTACCCGGATAACCCGCAGAACTACCAGATCTCCCAGCTGTATTATCCGATCTGCCGCAACGGCCACGTGGATATCAATGTCAACGGCAACCACAAGTCCGTGGGCATTCACGAGATCCACATGGAAGAGGATGCCGGCAAGCTGATTCACGACGACTGGCTGGACGCTTCGCTGGTCGACTACAACCGTTCCGGCGTTCCGCTGATCGAGATCGTGTCCGAGCCGGATATGCGCTCTTCCGAGGAGGTCATCGCCTACCTCGAGAAGCTGCGCACGACCATCCAGTATCTGGGTGCGTCTGACTGCAAGCTGCAGGAGGGCTCGATGCGAGCCGATGTGAACCTGTCCGTGCGTGAAGTCGGCGCGAAGGAATTCGGCACCCGTACCGAGATGAAGAACATCAACTCCTTCAAGGCCATCGCTCACGCCATCGCCGGCGAGACAGCCCGTCAGATCGAGCGGCTCGAGGACGGCAAGAAGGTGATCCAGGAGACCCGCCGCTGGGATGACAACAAGGGCGCGTCCTTCCCGATGCGTTCCAAGGAAGACGCCAAGGACTACCGGTATTTCCCGGAGCCGGATCTTCCGCCGATCGTCATCTCCCAGGAGTGGATCGACAAGATCAAAGCGCAGGAGCCGGAGTTCAAGGAAGAAAGACAAGAGCGTTACCAGAAGGAGTTCGGTCTGCCGGCATACGACGCCAACATTCTGACCGATTCCCGCAAGATCGCCGAGACCTTCGAAACGGCAGCGGCTATCTGCGGCAATCCGAAGAAGGTGGCCAACTGGCTGATGGACGACACGATGCGCCTGCTGAAGGACCACGCCATGGATCCGGAAGACATCCATTTTTCACCGGAGCATCTGGCGGCGCTTGTAAAGCTGACCGACAGCAACACGATCAACAGCTCCGTCGCGGCGGAAATCTTTGAAAAGATCTTCACCGATGACATCGATCCGGAAAAGTACGTGGAAGAGCACGGACTGAAGCAGGTCAACGACGAGGGCGCGCTCGAAGAGACGATCCGTTCCGTCGTGGCCGCCAACCCGCAGTCGGTGGCAGACTACAAGGCCGGCAAGAAGAAAGCCATCGGATTCCTCGTCGGCCAGACTATGAAGGCCATGAAGGGCAAGGCAAATCCGGGCCTGGTGAACCAGATCCTCACCCGGATCCTGAGTGAATGACAAATGTTTGAATGGGCGGCTGAACCGGTTCCCGGGGCAAGCTGCCCTTTCGTCCTGCTTTAATTGAGGAGAATTCTATGAAACGCGACATTTATGAGACACCGCTTGCTACGCGCTACGCGAGCAAGGAAATGCAGTACATTTTCTCTCCGGACAAGAAATTCAAGACCTGGAGAAAGCTGTGGATCGCCCTCGCGGAGAC
>OMUP01000031.1 GCA_900314255.1 uncultured Lachnospiraceae bacterium
CTGATCGCATTTGCCTTCGGTACAACCGGCGGTGTATGGCTCGGCAAGCTTCTCTGCAAGGTGACACATGGAAAGATCAACCCGCTCATCGGTTCCGCCGGTGTTTCGGCCGTGCCGATGGCAGCCCGTGTATCCCAGAAGGTCGGCCAGGAGGCAGACCCGAGTAACTTCCTTCTCATGCACGCCATGGGACCGAATGTTGCCGGTGTTATCGGTACTGCCGTTGCGGCCGGTACATTCATGGCCATGTTCGGTGTAAACTGACGGGAAACAGATCAGATTTGAAAGTGCCGGCATGAAGCGCCGGCCGGCACTTTATTTTAAGCTCGGCGCAGAAAGAGGACAAAAAATGGCTGAAGAACAGCGTAAAAAGCCGGTCGGCATTACAGAGACAGTCCTCCGTGATGCACATCAGTCGCTGATCGCGACACGTATGACGACAGAACAGATGCTGCCGATCGTCGATGAGATGGATAAGGTCGGTTATAACGCAGTTGAGTGCTGGGGCGGCGCTACATTCGATGTATGCATGCGTTTCCTTAAGGAAGATCCGTGGGAGAGACTCAGAAAGCTCAGAGCCGGATTCAAGCACACGAAACTGCAGATGCTTTTCCGCGGGCAGAACATTCTCGGATATAATCACTATGCGGATGACGTTGTAGAATATTTCGTTCAGAAGTCGATTGCCAACGGTATCGATATCATTCGTATCTTTGACTGCGTAAACGACCTCAGAAACCTTCAGACTGCCGTAAAGGCAACGAAGAAGGAAGGCGGACACGCACAGGTAGCTCTTTCCTACACCATCGGTGATGCCTATACTCTTGAGTACTGGGAGAAGATGGCCAAGGAAATCGAGGAGATGGGTGCTGATTCGATCTGCATCAAGGATATGGCAGGTCTGCTTCTTCCGTACACCGCTGAGAAGCTGGTGAAGGCGATCAAGGCAGGTTCGAAGCTTCCGCTTGAGATCCACACGCACTACACCTCTGGTGTTGCTTCCATGACGTACATGAAGGCTGTTGAAGCCGGCGCTGATATCATTGACACGGCTGCTTCCCCATTTGCCATGGGTACGTCGCAGCCGGCGACTGAGGTTATGGTTGCTGCGTTCCAGAACACACCGTATGATACGGGACTTGATCTGAACCAGCTTGTAAAGATCGGTCAGTATTTCCAGCCGATGCGCGAGGAGGCTCTCAAGAGCGGCCTTATGAGCACGAAGGTTCTGGGCGTAAACATCAACACACTCCGTTATCAGGTTCCGGGCGGTATGCTCAGCAACCTCGTGAGCCAGCTGAAGTCGGCCGGTGCCGAGGACAAGCTCCAGGCAGTTCTGGAGGAAGTTCCGAAGGTACGCGAGGATTTCGGCGAGCCGCCGCTTGTTACACCGTCGTCTCAGATCGTCGGCACACAGGCTGTGCTTAACGTTCTGCAGGGCGAGCGCTACAAGATGATCACCAAGGAGTCGAAGAAGTTCCTGCACGGTGATTTCGGCAAGACGATCAGACCGTTCAATCCGGAAGTACAGAAGAAGGCTATCGGCGACGATAAGCCGATCACATGCCGTCCGGCCGACCTGATCAAGCCGCAGCTTGAGGACATCAAGAAGAACCCGGTTGTGCAGAAGTACAAGCAGCAGGATGAGGATATCCTGTCCTATGCTCTGTTCCCGCAGGTTGCCGAGGAGTTCTTCAAGTACAGAGAAGCTCAGCAGAGCAAGGTTGATCCGGCCAAGGCAGACAAGGAAACCAAGAGCTACCCTGTCTGATCGGAGATACTCAAACAGTAAGAATAAAAGGATCATGGGGCCTGGTGCTCTATGGTCCTTTTTTAGCGCATAAGCCAGCACCAGAGCACGAAGTGCGAAGCGGCGCATGGCTTATGCGCGAAGGAAGGCATATACATGGCAAATGCCGGTCCGATCCTACACGACCCGGTAGGACTTCCATTTCCCGGAGCGGTATCTGCGGATGAAAAAGAAAGCGCGGACAGCCCAGTCAAGATACCAGCCGATCCTGGTTCCGATAAGCCCCATCCCCAAAACAGTGCCGAACAGCCAGGCACCGAAGACCCGGGCGGCGAACATGGATGCGATGCCGACGACCATGGTATATTTGGCGTCGCCGGCGGCGCGGGTTGATGTCGGAATGACAAAGGCAAGCGGGTGGATGATCGCGATCGCAAGGCAGTCCATGCAGATGACCGTGCGGGAGAGAGCGGCGGTATCCGCTGATATGTTGTACACGTTCAGAGCGAACGGCGTGAACAAAAACACAAGAAGGCTGTCGGCTATGACCATGAGATAGGCGAGTTTCAGCATCTTGCGGATGTAGAATTTCGCCTGTTCGTAGTCATTTCTGCCAACGCACCGGCCGACGACCGGCACAACTGCCAGAATCATGGCTGATTCTGTGGCGTAGGAAAAGACACTAAGAGAATTGGTCACGCCGCTGGCCGCAATCTGCATGGTGCCATAGGTCGAGACGAGAACGGAGACGATGATCTTGCCGAGCTGAAACAGTCCGTTTTCTGTCGCATTGGGAACTGCTATACTGAGAATTTTTTTCAGGCAGCGCCCGTTCCAGGCGAAAATATCGCGCATTGTGATGAAGATGGCATTATTTTTCTGAAAACAGAGTGCTGTCATGACGATGGCCGCCACGGCGCGGGAAATAACGGTCGGCCATGCGACACCTGCGACGCCGAGGTGAAGGATATAAATACCGATGGCATTTCCTGTGACATTGATGGCGTTCATCAGGATGGATACATTCATTGTCACGTTTGTGCGGTTCATGCTGCGGTAAATTGCAGCTGAACTGTTGTAGATGCCGAGGAACGGAAAAGAAATGGCGGTGATCCAGAAATATGTTTCCGCCGCAGCCATGACTTCCGGTTCCACGCTGGAGTAGAGTGCATGCAGAATCTGGCGATAGAAAAAAAGTGAAGCCGCTGCTGCGCATGCCGCGATCAGGCCGGAGATCATAACAAGCTGTCCGGCGGTGAAGTTTGTCTGACGCTGGTCGCCGCATCCCAGATACTGTGAGACGGTCACCGCGCCGCCGCCGGCCAGGGCCGAGAGGACGGCAATCAGAAGATTATTGACGTCATTGACGATAGAAACGCCGGAAATCGCCGCCTCTCCGGCGTTAGATACCATCATGGTGTCGGCCATTCCGACCAGCATCGCGAGCAGCTGCTCGGCCAGGAGCGGAAGAATAAGTGCGCGGAGACTGGCATTGGAAAAAGTCTGAGGACCTGTGTAGGAATCCCGGAATAATCGTTTCAGCATATTCTCTCCTGGCAGCAGCGCATGTGAAGATTTTACGATAATTTTATAATACATCTTTTTCAGAAGCGTTAAAGATATTTTGTTCATTTACAGACTGAACAGGGTAAAATCCGGAAATCCTGGCACTTTCGTGATACACTGAATAAAATGAGAAGGCGGAGGGCGCCGGGCAGGAGAGCGTATGGCATATATCGAGTTTCAGCAGGTGGTGAAGCAGTACGGCGAGGGCAGTTCCAGGGTGATGGCACTTGACGGCGCTTCTTTCCGGATTGAAAAGGGAAGTCTGTCTCTGATTCTTGGCGCTTCCGGCGCCGGAAAAACGACGGCACTCAACATTCTCGGCGGCATGGACACAGCCACGTCTGGAAAAGTGGTGGTTGACGGACGGGATGTCACACAGTTCGGACGCCGCGAGCGGACAGCATACAGGCGCTCTGACATCGGATTTGTCTTTCAGTTCTACAATCTGGTCCCGAATCTGACCGCCCTTGAAAATGTCGAACTCGCCTCGCAGGTGTGCCGCGATGCGCTCGATCCGGTGCAGGTGCTTGAAGAGGTCGGCCTTAAGGACCGCATGAATAACTTTCCGGCCCAGCTCTCCGGCGGCGAGCAGCAGCGGGTTTCGATCGCACGGGCTATTGCCAAGAACCCGAAACTGCTGCTGTGCGATGAACCGACCGGTGCACTGGATTACGTGACAGGGGTCCAGATTTTTGAACTTCTGCAGAAAGTGTGTCGGGAAGACGGCATGACGGTCGTGATTATCACGCACAATTCAATCATCGCGCCGATGGCAGACCGGGTGATCCGTTTCCGCAGCGGCCAGGTGATTTCCCAGACCGACAACCCGGATTCGGAACCGGTCGAGAATCTCAAATGGTGAGCCTATGATGAGTGCCTATAATAAAGATATTTTCCGCACACTCAAGGGAGGATGGCGGCGGTTCCTGGCAATTGCCGTCATCACAACTCTGGGTGTCACCATGTTTTCCGGTCTTCAGGCATCCTGCCGCGATCTGAGAGTGGAGGCAGATTCTTTTTTTGATTCCCAGAATCTTCATGATCTGAAAATTCAGTCCACTCTCGGCATGACAGACGATGATGTTCAGGCTTTGAAAGATATGGAGGATGTCGAAAGTGCGGCCGGGATTTACAGTGCGGATCTGATCGTGCACACGAGTGACAATGCAGCTCTGGATCTTTCTTATCAGACCATAGCGGATGACGGAAGCGACGCTCCGTATATCGTGGAAGGGGTTATGCCGTCCGAGTCGGGACAGTGTGCTGTAACGAAGGATCTGGCCGATAAATACGGCCTGGCCGTCGGCGATACGCTTGACGTGGAAAAAGGTGACGGTGATTCTGTGACGGTGCCGGATGCATTTGTCATCAGTGCACTGATTGTCGATCCGACGAAAGTCGGGAGTACGAGTGGTGCGGTGTCCTACCGGAATTCGAGTGTCGACAAGGACTGTCTGTATATTCTTCCGGAAGACGCAGATCAGGATGTGTACTCGGCCGTTCTGGTGCGTATGCGGGACAGTGATTCGTATTTTACCTATGACAGGCAGTATCTGACAGCGGTTTCGGATCTGGAGAGTCAGATCCGTTCCGGTGTGCAGGAGGCGCGCGAGGACGCGCGGTGGCAGCAGGTAAAGAGTGAGGCGTACGACGCGCTCGCGGAGGAGACAGAGCCTGCAAGAAGTGAGCTGTCGGATGCAAGAGAGCAGCTTGCTTACGCGAGAAAAGAAGCTGATCAGCAATTTGCCGATGCACAGGCACAGATTGATGACGGACTGGCTGAGACTGCTGACAACGAGAAGACGCTGCAGGACAAGGAACAGGAAGTTGAGAGCAGTGCTTCCTCCCTGGCCGCTCAGAAGGAACAGGTGCAGACGCAAGAAGACAGCCTGAACCAGCAGAAAGCAGACCTGCAGGCACAGCTTGACAGTCTGAATCAGCAGA
The DNA here is from genome assembly GCA_900314255.1 of uncultured Lachnospiraceae bacterium. Classification (GTDB taxonomy): domain Bacteria; phylum Bacillota; class Clostridia; order Lachnospirales; family Lachnospiraceae; genus UBA4285. The sequence goes on from OMUP01000031.1 coordinate 5,261, forward strand.
AAACGGACCTGCAGGCACAGCTTGACAGCCTGAATCAGCAGAAAGCGGACCTGCAGGTACAGCTTGACAGCCTGAATCAGCAGAAGGCAGATCTGCAGGCACAGGCGGAAAGCCTGAATGAGCAAAAGAAAGATTTACAGGCCCAGTCAGATAACCTGAATGCACAGGAAAGCGCGCTGCAGGCGGAAACAGATATTCCGGCCGAACAACAGGCAAATCAGATTCGTCAGATCGACGCGGCGCTGGCGCAAATCACAGCTGGCATCAGCCAGATTGACGCAAACCTTCCGCAGCTTACGGGCGGTATCAGCCAGATTGACGCAAACCTTCCGCAGCTTACGGACGGCATCGGTCAGCTTGAATCGGGTATTTCGCAGTTGAACAGTGCCGTCTCACAGATTGACGACGGACTTGCCAGTCTTTCGGCAGCCAGACAGCAGATAGAAGACGGCGGGAATCAGATTGAGACCGGGCGGGCACAGATTGCAGACGGATACGATCAGATCCGGCAGGCGAAGGCAGAGCTTGCAGATGCTCAGAATGAACTGGATGAGCAGAAGGCAGCGGCCGAAGTGAAATTTTCCGAGAGTGAGCAGGAAATCGCGGACGGCGAGGCGGAGCTTGAAAAACAGGTACAGGACGCAGGCGATGACATCGAGGCGATCGGGCGGCCGTCCTGGTACATTCAGAGCCGCAGTGCCCTGAGCGGCTACAGCAATGTCCAGAGCGACGCAGATTCGATTGAATCGATCGGAAAGGTTTTCCCGGTCCTGTTTCTGGCGGTTGCCATTCTGATCAGTCTGACAGCCATCACGAGGATGGTGGAAGAAGACCGCGGGATACTCGGAACTTACCGGGCGCTGGGCTTCACGAACCGTGAGATACGCCGGAAATATATGACATTTGCGGCGCTGTCGGCCATCACCGGCAGTTTAGTCGGAAGTGCCGGGGCTTTTATCATCCTTCCGCGATTCCTGTTCTGGGTCTTCTCCAATATGTATCTGTTTCCGGGATATTCTTTTTCGTTTCTGCCTGCAGAAGGACTGTTCGGACCGGCACTTTTTATCGCGGCAGTCGTTCTGGCAGCCTGGGCTGTGTGCCGGAAAGAGCTGAAGCAGACGCCGGCTGAACTGATGCGTCCGAAAGCGCCGCCGGCCGGAAAACGGATTTTCCTGGAATATATTCCGTTCATCTGGAAAAGAATGCCATTTCTATCGAAGGTCACGGCGCGCAACCTTTTCCGGTACGGCAAACGGTTCCTGATGACTGTTGTCGGGATATCCGGCTGCATGGCCTTGCTGCTTTTCGGATTTGCGGTACAGGATTCCGTGACCGATATGCTGCCGAAGCAGTACGGCGGTGTGTTCCGCTACGACTGTCTGGCTGCAGCTTCTTCGTATGACACGCTGGAATCCTATATAGAGGAAGCGAAGGCTGCCGGGGAGATTGATAAGGAGCAGAGCCTCTATGTAACATCCGTGTCCGTTAAGAACGAAGCAGGGGACGAGATGAGCGCACAGCTGTATGTCGTTCCGAACGCTTCGGCACTTGACGGGATGATCTGCCTGACAGGCATGGACGGGAATGACGTGACACTGGAGGATGGAAAAACCTTGATCACGGCCAACGCGGCGGACATTCTGGGAATCGCGCCAGGAGAAACCTTTGAGGCCGGCACAGCTGACATGCCGTCGGTAACGATGACACTTGACGGTGTTGTGAAAAATTATCTCGGCAATTATATCTACATGACGAAAAATACGTTTGAGCAGTACTTTAAAGAGTATGAACCAAACGCCGAGATGCTCATATTTACGGACAGCGTGACGGATCAAACGGCATGGTGCAGGACACTAGCCGAAAAAGAGGACATCACCGCCTGTGTGTCCACCGAAGAGGTGAAATCCGAGTTTCACAAGTCATTCGAGCTTGTCAACATGGTGGTATATGTGGTAATAATCATGTCGGCGGCTCTGGCTGTTGTCGTGCTTTACACGCTGGAGACAACAAATATATCCGAGCGGGAACGGGAGCTGGCGACGATTAAAGTCCTGGGATTTTTTGACCAGGAAGTCAGCCTTTATGTGAATAAAGAAGTAATAATTCTGACACTCTTTGGCATTGCGGCAGGAATACCGCTTGGCCGTGCGTTTGCGCAGACTCTGAATACAGTCCTGAAACTGCCGGCGATCAGCCTTGAAGCAGCGCTTCATCCGTCTTCCTATCTGATCTCGGCGGCTCTGGTATTTGTCTTCGCACTGCTGGTGCAGCTTGTGACAGACAAAATACTGCGGCGGATTGATCCGGTGACGGCGCTCAAGAGTGCAGAATGACAGGAGAAAAAATTGAACACAGTACTTGTTATCGGTGCGGGGGCGGCCGGCATGATGGCGGCGTACAGCGCGGCCATGTCAGGTGCGCAGGTGACGTGCCTTGAAAAGAATGAAAAGACCGGAAAGAAAATCTACATTTCCGGCAAAGGCCGCTGTAATCTGACCAATGCCTGTCCTCCGGACGAGCTGCTTGGCAATGTAATCACCAACCCGCGGTTTTTGTACAGCACCTTCTCAAAATTCAACAACGAGTCGGCTGTCCGGTTTTTCAACAGTCAGGGCCTGACCACCAAAGTCGAGCGCGGAAACCGCGTATTTCCGGTTTCAGATCACTCCTCCGATGTCATCAGGACGCTGGAAACGGCAGCCCGGCGCGCGGGTGTCTGCTTCCGGCTGAAAACGGCAGTACGGGACATCCTTGTGGCAAATGGCCGTTTTGCGGGAGTGGCTCTTGACGACGGCGAAATTCTCAAGGCGGACGCCTGTGTCATTGCTACTGGAGGACTTTCGTATCCGTCGACCGGTTCGACCGGCGATGGCTTTAAGTGGGCTCACAATCTGGGGCTTGCGGTCACCGATATGCGCCCGGCCCTTGTCGGGCTGAAAACGGCAGAGGACGGCTGTGCCCGGATGGAAGGCCTGAGTTTAAAGAATATTGAGATTCGGATTCTGGACGGAAAAAAAGAAGTGTTCCGAGAATTCGGCGAAATGGTATTTACCAGGAGAGGTGTTTCCGGGCCTGTGATTCTCACGGCTTCAAGCCTGATCGGAAAGCGCCTGCAGAAACATCCTCTTGCCATGTACATAGATCTGAAGCCGGCGCTGGATGAAAAGAAGCTTGATGACCGGATTCTGCGGGATTTTGAAGGGGAAAAGAACCGCAACTTTGGCAACGCACTGGACAGGCTTCTCCCTTCAAAGATTATTCCGGAAGTGATCAGATTAAGCGGCATCGCACCGCAGACAAAGGTACACGAAATCCGCAAGGAACAGCGGTCAAACCTCGTCCGGATCATCAAGAACTTCCCGCTCACCCTCACTTCATCGGGCGACTTTACAGAGGCCGTCATCACACAGGGCGGTGTGTCCGTGCGGGAAATTGATCCTTCCTCGATGCGCGTGAAGAAAATTGCGGGGCTCTTCATGGCCGGAGAGATGCTCGACGTGGACGCGCTGACAGGAGGCTTTAACTTTACGATTGCATGGTCGACAGGGTATACGGCCGGAATACACGCGGCAAAAACAGCCGCCGGAAATGAGGAATAACGATGGGATATGCAATAGCAGTGGACGGGCCGGCCGGAGCCGGAAAAAGCACAATTGCCAGGCTTGTGGCCGGGAAAATGGGGCTCACCTACATCGACACCGGCGCCATGTACCGCGGAATCGGCATCTTTACAAGCGATGCAGGGATTGATCCGGATGATGAAGAGGCGGTTTCTGCTGCCGTGGCCGGTGTTCAGATGGATATCCGGTATCCGGACGGCGCACAGCATGTATTCGTGAACGGAAAGGACGTCACGGACCGGCTCAGGGAAGAAAAGACAGGGAATCTGGCGAGCCGTGTCAGCCGCTATCCGGCGGTACGGTCCAGACTGGTGCAGCTGCAGCGGCAGATGGCAGAAAACGGCAGCGTGATTATGGACGGGCGCGACATCGGCACGGTCGTTCTGCCGGACGCACAGCTTAAAATCTATCTGACGGCAAGTGCTGAGACCCGGGCAGAAAGACGCTGCAAAGAACTTCTGGAAAAGGGTGAGCCGGCTGACATTGCTGAAATTCAGGCAGATATCGAAAAACGGGATTATCAGGACATGCACCGGGACGTGTCGCCGCTGCGTCAGGCGGACGATGCTGTGCTGATTGATACATCGAATATGACGATTGAACAGGTCGTGGAGCGCATTGAAGGACTGGCTCTGATCCGCCGGAAGAATCCGAAGGTGATCCTGGCAAAGACGGCCGGCTTCTGCTTCGGTGTTCAGCGGGCCGTGAAAACCGTCTATGACGAGACAAAGGGCAGCGGTCCTCTCTACACGTACGGCGAAATTATCCACAATGAATCTGTGGTAAATGATCTGCGCCGCCACGGCGTCACAGTGCTCGATTCCCTGGATGATGTCCGGAAGGCAGAGAAAGGAACCGTCGTCATCCGCTCACACGGTGTGTCAAAGGACGTGTATGACACGCTTGAGGAGGAGGGCTTCCGGATTGTGGATGCCACCTGCCCGTTTGTCCTGAAGATTCATCAGATCGCGAAGGAAGTTACCTCGGGAGACGGAGAGCTTGTCATCGTAGGAGACAGGACACACCCGGAAGTGCAGGGCATATGCGGCTGGTGCCGGAAACCGGCAGCGGTGATTGACACGGCGGAAGAAGCAAAATCCTTGATTTTCCCGGAAAACGCAAAAGTAACTGTTGTTTCGCAGACCACATTTAATCTTCAGAAATTTGAAGAAATTGTTGAAATCATACGAGCTAAAGGGTACAATACTATCGTATGTAATACTATATGCAGTGCGACGGAAGAACGCCAGACAGAAGCCCGCCGGATTGCAGCAACTGTTGACGCGATGATTGTAATCGGCGGTAAGAAGAGCTCCAATACCCGGAAGCTTTACGAGATTTGCAAGAGGGAGTGCCCTGAGACTTATCTTATTCAGACATTTGCCGACCTGAATCTTATTCCTCTGGCGAAGGCAGACAGCATCGGTATTACTGCAGGGGCATCGACCCCTAATACAATTATCGAGGAGGTTTTACACAATGTCTGAAGAAATGGATTTTGGAAAGCTGCTGGAGGAGCAGGGCATGAAGAACATCCACAATGGTGAAGTCCTTGACGGAACGGTTGTGCAGGTGAACGATGATGCAATTCTCCTTGACATCGGCTACAAATCAGACGGCAAAGTTGTAAAGAAAGAGTATACACAGGATAATGACGCCAGGCTTGAAGATCTGGTAAAGCCGGGCGATACGATTCGCGTAAAGGTTCTGAAGACGAATGACGGTGATGGTTATGTTGCTCTGTCCTATCTGAGAGCAAGAGAGACGTCCAACGAGGAACTCGAGAAGGCGTACAAGGATCACACGACAGTCAAGGGCAAGGTTATGGACGCGCACAAGGGCCTGTCTGTAACAGTGAGCGGCACGAGAGTATTCATCCCGGCCAGCCTGGTGGACGATCATTATGTAAAGGATCTCAATCAGTTTGTCGGCAAGGAGATCGAGTTCTACGTAAGCGAGTATGCTCCGGAAGAAAGACGCATCATCGGCAACCGCAAGGAGCTGATTCTTGAGCAGTACGAGCAGAAGAAGCAGCAGTTCCTGGCTGAGCACAAGCCGGGCGATGTTGTTGAAGGCAAGGTCAAGAGAGTTGAGTCCTTCGGTGCATTCATCGATCTGGGCGGATTCGACGGACTTCTTCACATCTCCGAGATGGGCTGGGGCCGCACAGAGCGCACGACCGACAAGTACCATGAAGGCGATGTCGTAAAGTGCTTCATCAAGGACATCAAGGAAGTCGAGAAGAAGGGCAAGAGAAGAGGCAAGAAGGCAGAGGAGCAGCCGGCAGAGGAAGAGGCTGAGGCACCGAAGAAGGATGTGCAGAAGACTCTGCAGATCGCCCTTTCCACAAAGTTCCCGTCTGACGATCCGTGGCTTCACATCGAAGAGAAGTTCCCGGTTGGCTCTGTGGTAGAAGGCAAAGTTGCAAGAATCAAGGAGTACGGCGCATTTGTTGAACTGGCTCCTGGAATCGACGGCCTTGTTCACATCTCCGAGATTTCTCACAACCATGTCGACACGGTTGACAGTGTTCTGAAGGTTGGCCAGACCGTCAAGGTTATGGTCAAGGAGATCAAGGACGGCAACAAGATCGACCTTTCCATGAAGGATGCGGAAGATCAGGGCCCGACTCACTACTCCACTGAAGAGAACGAAGAGAACTAAAGTAAACGCACAATAAGAATTAATGAAGCTGCTGCGATTCCCAGTGAGTTGCAGCAGTTTTTTTGAGCGCACAAGCCAGCAGCGAAGCCAGGGACCGTGCCGGCCTAAAACTCAGATATACCGCTGGCAGATGAGACGCAGCCGCCCGGATCGCGTCTGTCCCTGCGCGCCGCCGATTGTGAAGCGCCCGATGTGGCGGATCACAAGAGTGTCGCCCGGCGCGCATTTCTTCGAACTGTCAGACACTTCCATGCCGTTTACAAAGACCTCACCGCGGCGGAAACGTGTGAGAACGGCTGACCGCGATTCACGGGTGAGGGCGGCCGCCACAGCATCAAGCCGCATCGAAGCAGCTGTGACGGGAAATTCCTCGGTCACCGGCCGCATGTCGTCCGGCAGACTTTCAATCTCCCGTACATCAACCAGCGTGTGCTTTACCTGGGTGAGATTTGTCCGGATATATCCGGCAATCGAGTCGAGACAGAAAACACAGCACACGGAATCCTTCACGAGCAGATCGCCCATCACATCCCGGCGGATGCCAAGTCCCATCAGCGAACCGAGGAAATCCCGGTGAGCAAGCGCCTCGGCAAATTTCGGCGCAGCCGGCCGGATCTCAAGCAGCACGACGGGCGGGGCCGGCGGATAGCCGAACACTTCTTCGGACCCGAAAATAACCAGCTGGTGCTCCGCCTGGCCATACCCGCCCCAGAGGCTGGAGGGGACCGCCGTGAGCTCCCGCTGCAGGCTCTTGTAAAGACTGACACCCTGCAGGTCCAGAAAATCGGTGTACATATATGTTTCGTACTGCGCGGCGCGGCTGCAGGCGTCTATGAGCCTGGCGCGAAGCGGGGAATTATTTGTCATTTCTAGTCCTTTTGGCCGAAAGTACCGGCTGCGTATGGCAAAAGTTGTCGAAGTATAGTAAAATGCATGGTAATTTCCAGATGCGGCGGAAGTTGGAACGCCACGTCTGTCAGTACTATATTGCAGGAGGGGACTGTGCGCAAGAGAACTTTTAAGGGCGGAATCCATCCTTTTGAAGGAAAGGAACTTTCACGGGAACAGAAGACCGTAATGCTTCCAGCTGATGAGGAAATGGTTTTTCCGCTGTCTCAGTCAATCGGGGCACCTTCAAAACCAGTTGTAGCCAAAGGAGATCATGTGCTCCGCGGGCAGCTGATTGCCGAGCCGGGCGGTTTCGTTTCGTCGGCAATCCATTCAAGTGTTTCCGGGACGGTCAAGACAATCGAGCCCAGAACGCTGGCAACAGGCGGAAAGTGCATGTCCGTCATCATTGAAAATGACGGCAAAGAAGAGGAGACGGAGTTTCATCCCGCTTCTCTTGAGACACTTACAAAGGATGAGATTCTGCAGCGCATCCGCGACGGCGGTGTCGTAGGAATGGGCGGTGCCGGATTTCCGACGGCCGTCAAGCTGACTCCGAAGAACCCGGATAAAATCGACACTGTTATTGTCAACGGCGCCGAGTGCGAGCCGTATCTGACCAGTGATTTCAGGAGAATGCTGGAAGACGGGGAAGCTCTGGTCCAGGGACTTCAGGTGATCCTGAAACTCTTTGACAACGCAAAAGGGTATTTTGCGATTGAGGACAACAAGCCCGAGGCCATTGCCCACATGCAGGAACTGACGCGCGGAATGGACCGCATAAGTGTCGTGCCGCTGAAGACCAAGTATCCGCAGGGCGGTGAGCGCACGATCATCAAGGCGGTGACCGGGCGTGAACTGAATTCCCGGATGCTTCCGGCCGATGTCGGAGCGATTGTCGACAACGTGGACACTGTTTATTCGGTGAAACGCGCGGTGCTTGACGGCATGCCTCTGATGGAACGCATCATCACCGTGACAGGCGACGGCGTGAAAAATCCGCAGAATATGCGTATTCATCTGGGCACGAGCTACGCGTCGGCGCTTAAAGCGGCCGGCGGGAGTGTCGGAACGCCGGAGAAATATATCAGCGGCGGCCCGATGATGGGATTTTCGATGTACAGCCTCGATGTCCCGCTCGTAAAGGGATCTTCGTGTCTGCTGGTGTTTGAGAAGGATCCTGTCAGCCGTCTGCAGGAGACGGCCTGCATCAACTGCTGCCGCTGCTCGGCAGGCTGCCCGGAGCATCTGCTTCCGGCAAGACTGGCAGATTTTGCGGCGCGCGGTGATCTCCCATCATTTGAAAAGTATCACGGTCTGGAGTGCGTGGAGTGCGGAAGCTGTTCCTGGAGCTGCCCTGCAAAGCGGCCGCTGACGCAGCTCATGAAGTCGGCCAGACGGCAGCTGCTGGCGGAAAAGAAAAAGGCTGCGGCAAAGGCGAAGGCAGCCGGAAAGGCGGCGGACAAAAATGGATGAATTTAACGTTTCGGCAAATCCGCATTTCAGAAGTCCGGTGACAACCGGCTCGATCATGCGCGATGTTCTGCTCGCCCTTGCGCCGGCAGCGCTATTCGGCATTTACAATTTCGGGGCACCGGCTCTCGTGCGCATCGTCGTAAGCGTGGTGGTCTGTGTGCTCTGCGAATATCTGTTTCAGAAACTGATGAAGAGGCCGGTGACGGTAAATGACTGCTCGGCGGCGGTGACAGGTCTGCTTCTGGCCATGAACGTGCCGTCAACTCTCCCGATCGCCATGCTGATTGCCGGTGACGTATTTGCGATTATTATCGTAAAGCAGCTGTTCGGCGGTATCGGTCAGAATTTCATGAATCCGGCTCTGGCGGCGCGCTGCTTTCTGTTGATTTCATTTCCGGCTGCCATGACGGCATTTGTGTACAATGGCGTGAGCGGCGCGACACCGCTTGCAATTCTGAAGCCGGGGGCTGATGCGGCAGGCGGTTCCGTGACACTTCTTTCCGAGTTCCTCGGAACGACGGGCGGCACCATCGGCGAGACTTCGGCGCTGGCGCTTCTCATCGGCGCGGCATATCTGCTTGCGCGGCGGGAGATTTCATGGCGGATTCCGGTGGCGTACATCGGGACATTTTCCATCCTGATTTTCTTTCTGGCGCCGGGGCATTCCTTTGACGGTCTGTATCTGGCACAGGAACTGTGCGGCGGCGGACTGATGCTCGGGGCCTTCTTCATGGCGACCGACTATGTGACGAGCCCGGACACGCCGAACGGCAAGCTGATTTTCGGAGCGGTGGCAGGCCTTCTTACCTTCATCTTCCGTATGTTCGGCGGTTCGGCCGAAGGCGTTTCCTACGCGATCATCTTCAGCAACCTGCTGGTTCCGCTGATTGAGCGGGTGACGGTTCCGAAGCCGTTCGGGTACCGGAAACCAGAAAAGCAAAAAGCGGCCGGAAAGGAGGCGTGAGCGATGAAAAATTCGATCGTAAAAGATGCGATGCGTCTGTTCATCATCACTCTGATTTCGGGCATCATCCTGGGGTTCTTCTATGACCTGACCAAAGGGCCGATCGCCGCGCAGGAGGAGAAGACCAGAACGGAAGCGTACCAGGCGGTGCTGCCGGACGCAGACAAATTTGAAACAGCCACGGACACGGCGTATTCGACGGACATCGAAGCGCAGATGCAGCCATTCCTCAATGAGGCAGGCTACACCAGCGATTCCATCACCGGGCTTGCCATCGCCTCGACGGGCGGGACGTATTCCGGCGTTGTTGTGACTGTCACCGCGCACGACGGTTACGGCGGGGATATTCAGTTTTCCGTCGGGATCCTTCCGGACGGAACAATCAGCGGTATCTCCATTCTGTCGATTTCCGAAACGGCAGGCCTCGGCATGAGGGCAAAGACCGATCCGTCATTCCTTTCCCAGTGGACGGGAATGAAGCAGGACAGCTTTGATCTGGTCAAGAGCGGAGGCGATCCGGCGAGCGGAACGGTTGATGCGATCAGCGGTTCGACTGTGACGTCGAAAGCATTCCAGCGCGGCATCAACGCGGCACTCATCGCTTTCCGTAACCTGCAGAATAATAATATTACGACGGCGGGAGGTGTTACCATTGGCTGACAAGAAGGAATCCATGGCTTCCCGGGGCGGGGAGCGCCTGTATAACGGCATTATCAAAGAAAATCCGACACTTGTCCTGATTCTGGGCATGTGCCCGACACTGGCGGTTACAACGTCGGCGATCAACGGCATCGGCATGGGCCTTTCCACGACGGTTGTGCTGCTGCTCTCCAACACACTGATTTCGATGCTGCGCAAGTTCATTCCGGACCGCGTCCGGATGCCTGCATACATCGTCATCGTGGCATCTCTTGTGACGGTTGTTCAGTTCCTGCTGGAAGCATATGTGCCGACACTGTATGACTCGCTTGGCATCTATATTCCGCTGATCGTTGTGAACTGCATCATTCTGGGCCGCGCGGAAGCCTACGCTTCCAAGAACCCGGTGTTCCCGTCAGCGATGGACGGCCTGGGCATGGGACTTGGTTTCACATGCTCGCTTACGATTCTCGGCATGGTCCGGGAACTTCTGGGCGCCGGAACGTTTCTGTCAAACGGCGCGACGGCGGTATTTACGATTCCGCAGTCTGTCTACACACCGGCCAATATCTTCATTCTGGCTCCGGGCGCCTTCATTGTGCTGGCATTTATCATCGCCATCCGCAACCGGGTGATCCGCAAAAACCAGGAGAAAAGATCACGTGAGAACAGAAAGGAGAGCGCCTGATGAGACTGCTTGTCATCGCAGTGAGCGCCGCGCTGGTCAATAACGTTGTGCTCAGCAGATTTCTTGGACTCTGTCCGTTCCTGGGCGTCTCCAAGTCCATAAAGACGGCGGCCGGCATGGGTGCGGCCGTGATTGCGGTTGTGACGGTTTCCTCGGCAATCTGCAGCCTTCTGTACGATTACCTTCTGGTTCCGCTTGATCTGGTTTACCTGAATACAATTGTGTTCATTCTGATCATCGCCGCGCTGGTGCAGTTCGTTGAGATGGTCCTGAAGAAAAAGAGTCACGCACTGTACGAATCGCTGGGCGTGTATCTGCCTCTTATCACCACCAACTGCTGTGTGCTCGGCACAGCCCTGACCAACGTGCAGGACTCCTACGGCCTGGCAGAGTCGGTCGTGAACGGCTTCGGCACATCCGCGGGCTTTGCGATTGCGATCATCCTGATGGCCGGGATCCGCGAGAAGACGCAGTACAACAACGTACCGGAAAGCTTCCGGGGCATGCCGATCGTTCTGCTGACGGCCGGTCTGATGTCAATTGCGTTCTTCGGATTCGCGGGAATCATGTGATCGAACAGGGAGAATAGTATGAGCGGAATTATCATTGCCGCCGTCGTAGTAGGCGGCACAGGCCTGGCGCTTGGCTTCTTCTTGAGTATCATGGGCAAGAAGTTTGAAGTGCCGGTTGATGAAAAAGAAGCAAAAGTGCGGGAACTGCTGCCCGGAAACAACTGCGGCGGATGCGGATACGCCGGATGTGATGCCTGCGCGAAGGCCATTGCCGCAGGGCAGGTGCCCATCGGAGCGTGTCCGGTCGGCGGCGAGCCGGTCGCGAAACAGATCGCGCAGATCATGGGAAGCAGCGCAGGGGAAATGCGGCGCATGACTGCGTGGGTCCGCTGCGAAGGAGACTGTCAGAAAGCGCCGGCAAAGTACAAGTATTCCGGTGTTCAGGACTGCTCGGTCATGCCGTTCCTGCCGGACGGCGGCCCGAAGATCTGCACCTACGGATGCCTTGGCTTCGGCAGCTGTGTGAAGGCGTGCGAATTCGACGCCATCCACGTGAAAGACGGTGTGGCAGCTGTTGACCGGGACAAGTGCAAAGCCTGCGGCAAATGTGTTGCCGCCTGCCCCCGCCACCTGATCAGCATGGTGCCGTATGACAACCGGTACGTAGTCGACTGTGCATCCAGGGATAAAGGCAAAGATGTCATGGGTGCCTGCAGCGTCGGCTGCATCGGATGCCGGATCTGCGAGAAGAACTGCCCGGCCGATGCGGTGCACGTAACGGACAACCTGGCAGTCATCGACTATGACAAATGCAAAAACTGCGGCATCTGTGCCTCGAAATGCCCGAGAAAGATCATTACACAGCGCTTCTGAAAAGTTTATGAAAGGTGAGGGCGCATGGCTGACAGCAGCGGAAAGCAGACGGTCAGGACCGTTAAAAAGGCTGATATTATTCTGATTGCAGTGCTGGCCGCTGTCCTCGCCATCTGTGCTCTGTTCCTTGCCGGACGCCAGATGCTGGCCCTGCCGGGAAGCAGGAACGGCGCTCAGGTTGAAATTACGCTGGAAGGTGAGACGTCCCTGTATCCGCTTGACCAGGATACACAGTTTACCCTCACGACAAAAGAAGGCGGAACAAATACGATTGTCATCAAAGACGGAGAAGTGAGAGTCACGGAAGCTGACTGTCCGGACAGGATCTGTGTTACAATGGGCTCGATAAGCCGAACCGGTCAGACAATTGTCTGTATGCCTCATCAGCTGGTCATCCGCATCATTTCGAATGACCAGGAAATCGACGGAGTAGCGCAGTGAGAGACAGAAAAGTTCAGAAAATGGTAACGGCAGCTCTGTTTACAGGAGCTGCCATTCTTTTTGGCTATGTGGAGACGCTTCTGCCGATCCCGCTGCCTGTGCCCGGCATGAAGCTGGGACTTGCCAATATTGCTGTCCTTGCGGTACTTTATACTGCAGGGCCGGTGATGACCGTGGCGTCGGACCTGGTCCGGATTCTCGTATGCGGCCTTCTGTTCACAGGGCTGTACGGTTTCCTTTTCAGCCTGGCGGGAGGCATGGTGAGTCTGCTGGTCGAGATCCTGCTTTTCCGGAGCAGGAAATTCGGCGTGACAGGGGTTTCCGTGGCAGGAGCCGTGGCGCATCAGGCAGGGCAGATTCTTGTGGCTGTCCCGCTCCTGGGCAGCAGCGCGGTCGCGGGGCTGTTTCCGGTTCTGGGAGCCTTTGCGATCGGAACAGGAGTTGTCATCGGACTGACGGCATCAGAACTGATCCGGCATCTGCCCGGAAGTGAGAAGGTGTGATGAAAAAAGACAGAGAGCAGCAGGAGGAAAAACTCGCCTCTGAAATCATGAAATATGTCCGGGACAGCGTCGCGGCACAGCACCCGTATTTAAACCGCGCGCTCTTCCGCATGCCTGTAAAGTTTCGAAACGATACGCGCGGCGTGGCGGCACTTAAAAAGGAAAACACGTTCGGGCTTGCGACGGAAGGAACACAGATCATTCTGCCGGCGGCATGGGCTGTCGAGACATTTGCCAGGGATGAAACAAGAGTCTTCCGCACGTATCTTCATATGCTGTTTCACTGTCTTTATCTGCATCCGTTTCAGTACAGCATGCTTGACCTGCCGGCGTGGGATCTGGCGTCCGACGCCGCGGTGGAAAGCCGGCTGTTTTCAAATGGTCTGGCCGCACAGTGGCCTCTTGAAAGCGATGAGGCGGAAAAAGCGCTTCTGGCGGACCTGGCGTCGGCCGCGGGGGATGATGATCTGCAGGCCGAGAGAATTTATCACGAGCTGGTGAGAAAGCCAGAGGAGGCAAAGCGCTTTTACGATCAGAGTGCGCTGCTGAGGCGGGATCTGCACTATCTGTGGCTCTCGGAGGACAAGAATGTCCGAATCCGCTACACCAACAGGGCAGGGATGCAGAGCGAGAACATGGAGCCCGGGAAGCAGTGGAACGAGGTCCGCTCAAAAGTCGCGATGCTGCAGGACGCCGCAAAGAGCCGGCACGGAAAAGGCAGCGGCGGTGCGCATTTTTCTCTGCGCAACCTCTATCCGGATGACAGAATGTACCGGGATCTGCTTGTCAGATTTGCGAAAATGACGGAAGAAGTCCATGTGAATATGGACGAATTCGATTACATTTATTATACCTATGGCATGAGTCTCTACGGCAACATCCCTCTCATCGAGCCGCTGGAATACCGCGAGACATTAAAAATCCGGGATTTTGTCATTGCCATCGACACATCCGGTTCGTGTCAGGGAAGCGTGGTGCGGGGATTCCTTCACCGGACGTACTCTATCATACGCAACTCGGATATCTTTACACAGCGCATGAATCTGCATATTCTGCAGTGTGACTGCGCGGTGCTTCAGGACCGGAAGATCACGAGCCTGGAGGAACTGGATGACTACTGCCGGGACATCCAGATTCAGGGGGCCGGCGGGACCGATTTCAGGCCGGTGTTTGACTATGTGGAGGAATTGAAGCGCAAAGGAGAGTTTACCGATCTTCGGGGGCTGCTGTACTTTACGGACGGTATCGGAACATTCCCGGAAAATGCGCCTTCTTTTCAGACGGGATTTGTATTCCTGAAAGGAAAACAGGAAATACCGGAAATTCCTTCCTGGGCCGTCAAGGTCGTTCTAAACCGTGATACGGTCGAGCAGGACGATCCGGGGCAGAAGCGTCAGGAAGAGAACACGCACTGATTCCGGACAGAATCATAAATTTGCAGAAAGGTTCTTGAAATATGGATATACAGCAGGCAAAAGAACAGATCAAACGGGCTGTGAAGATTTACCTGATGAAGGATGAATTCGGCCATTACAGGATTCCGGTTCAGGAGCAGCGCCCGATTTTTCTTGTGGGGGCGCCCGGAATCGGAAAGACGGCCATTATGGCGCAGATCGCAAAAGAACTGGATATTTCGCTCGTTCCGTATTCCATGACTCATCACACAAGACAGAGTGCGATCGGTCTGCCGATGATCGTAAAAAAAGAGTACGGCGGAAAGCCCTACGAGATCTCCGAGTACACGATGAGCGAAATCATCGCATCGGTCTATGAAGCGATGGAGAAAAGCGGTAAGAAGGAAGGCATTCTGTTCCTGGACGAGATCAACTGTGTCTCGGAAACACTGGCGCCTTCCATGCTGCAGTTCCTGCAGTACAAGACGTTCGGAAATCATCAGGTTCCGGAAGGCTGGGTCATCGTCACGGCCGGAAACCCGCCGGAATACAACCGGTCAGTGCGCGAATTCGACATCGTCACACTGGACCGTCTGAAGGTCATCGTTACGGAGCCGAACTACGGCGCGTGGCGGACGTGGGCGCTGGACGCACAGGTTCACCGCGCGGTCGTGAGCTATCTGGACATTCACCGCGACAACTTCTACCGGATCGAAAATACGGGCAAGGGCCGCACGTATGTCACCGCCCGCGGATGGGAAGATCTCTCCCAGGCGGTGAAACTTTATGAGGAAGCAGGATTCCCGGTCGATGAGGACCTCATCAGCCAGTATATCCGCAATGAGCACATCTGCGCGGATTTCGGGTCGTACTACCGGCTGTACCACAAATACGGCGAGGACTACCATGTGAAGGATATTCTGGCCGGGCGTGCCTCTGACGAAGTAATCAGCCGCGCAAGAGAAGCCGGATTTGATGAAAAGATGACGCTGACCGGTCTGCTGCTTGATGCACTTATGCCGTCTCTGCACGCTCAGGTCACCGATGAAGATGCACTTCGCGAGCTCCACACTCCACTTGCAGACTGCGGAAAACTGGCAGCAGGTGCCGCGGAAGCCGGGATGCTCACTGCGCGGCTTGACAGTCTGGCAGCGGATGAAAGAAAGGGCGAGGCGGCCGACGAAGCGGGTAAAACGGCAACCACTTCGGCTCGATACGTGCGCGAGTATAAGGAGAGGTTCCTCACGGCCCTGGCCGATGAGATCCGCAAGGAAGAAATAAAGGACGCAAAAGCTGCCTGGGAACTGATCAGACAGGAGTATGGCGTGCGTGTGCGGGCTGCCGGGGAGGCGGCCGGCGCCGTGAAGAGGAGTCTTGACAATATCTTTGATTTTGCCGCCAAGGCGTTTGGCAAGAGCGATCAGATGCTCGTCCTTGTGACAGATCTGTCGGCGGCTCCGGAAGCGGCGCGGTTCATTTCGCGCCATGGATGCGCCGGCTATTACGAGTACAGCCGCCAGTTCATGCTGTATGAGCGCAGCCGCACACTGCGCGATGAAATCCGCCAGTTCACAGACGGGACAGCAGCACCGGACGAAGGAATGAAACTCTGATGCAGGATGGATCTTTTGAATATGAACTGACAGATGACGGCGTCATCCTGACGGACTTCAGTCCGGAAAGCGATCCGTCCGGACACTTCACACTGCCTGGGATGCTTGGCGGAAAGCCTGTGCGGGAGATCGGGACAGGTGCATTTTCCGCGCACGGTTCCGAGATTACAGAGCTTACGGTTCCTGAAGGCGTGCGGTGCATTGACACCGGTGCGTTTACATGGATGCTGCTTCTTGGACGGCTGAACCTGCCGGAAAGCCTTGTGTGCCTTCAGGAGGATTTTGCCGCCGGGACGTCTCTGACAGAACTCACGATTCCGCGAAATGTGCGTAAGATCGGCGGAATCGGAGCACTGCCGTTCCGGCTGCGGTTTGAACCGGGGAATCCGGTCTTTGAAAGCGACGGATACGGCATTTTCCGCAAAGAGGAAGGAGCTCTGACACTCGCGGCGACAGACCCGGGAGATGACAAGGCCTTCTACCGTGTGCCGGAGGGCGTGACCCGCATCGCAGCAGACGCTTTCTCTGGAAGGGAGGAACTGGAAAGTCTTGAACTTCCGGCAACGCTTGCCGCGATTGAAGAGGGAGCATTTTCCAATGTCACGAACCAGTATTCCGACAAAAGAGGAATCCGGTGCGTGACATTTCCGGACGGGAACCCCCGTTTCCGGGCAGAGGATGAGTATATAGCCCGGGGTGATGTGCTGCTTCGCTGGTTTGATGAGGCCTTGCGCGTGCAGGTGCCGGAAGGAATCAGGGAGATCGCCGCGGAGTGCTTCTACCGCTGCCCGGCGCAGGAAATCTTACTGCCTTCTTCTGTCACACAGATCCGCCCGAGAGCATTTGTCATGTGCCAGGCGAAGCGGGTGGTTATCGGCGCGGACGGCCTGTCGGTGCCGTTTCCGGACGGCGGGTCCTATCTGCAGGACAAGCTGATGGAAGAGTTCGGCCGGAATGGAAAGCGTTATGATTTCTCCTTTTATGACAGGAGCCTTGTCACCGGCCTGCTTGACACGACAAAGGCCAGGATGCTTCTTGCCAGGCTGGCCATGAAGGAGAATCCGGCCGCGGGCCTTGATGCGCAGATGGCAGACAAGCTGAAAAGCACCCTTTCTGCCAGACTTCCGGAACTGTTTGCGTCCGCGGGCTCGTCGGGTGATTTTGATACGGTGCGGCTTCTTGCGGACTGGGACGGTATGACGGAAACCGATTTTGAAGAAGCCATCCGCACCATGCAGGAATATGGCCGGCAGGAGATGATGACGTACCTCATCCGGAAAAAGCTTGAGAGTGTCGGAGAGGATGGCTTTGATTTTTCCCTGTAAATGAGTATACTGAACTGATAAGATAAGAACAGATGTTTGCATTCCGGGAGGACCGATATGTACAGACAGACTTCGAAGCTGATAATCTATGGAGCAATTCCTCAGGATTCCATTCTCATGCAGATGGCCGATATCTACCGGCAGGCGGATGAGGGGCGGACCTCTGATGCCGTGATGACCGAGGAGGTGTACACGCAGGTCCGCCATCTTCTGGAGACCGCGACAAAATACGGGTTTGACGGCAATCTCTGGCAGAATTACCTGACGTTTCTGCTGATTTCGACGGAAACGCCATTTTCCATCACGTGTGAGAAGAAGGGCGCGACGGAAGGAGCTTCGGTCAACGTCTTTGCGAAAAATGATTTCGATGTGTTCCGCAGTCTGTTTCATTATGATTTCGGACCGCTTGAAAAGAAGCTTGGCATCAGCTGTTTCGGACTTCTGGAGAACTATCACGCGATTGACAAGTCCGAGAAACTGTTCAACCGCAATGTGAGCGACCGGGTGCGGGAGCTTTCGCCGAAGCTTGCCGCGGCTGAAAGCACGGATGAGTTCTTTGATCTTGTGACGGAATTCTACCGTCATTACGGTGTCGGCATGTTCGGTCTTCACAAGGCATTCCGCGTGCTTTCGGACGGAGAGAAGGGTGTGCGCTTCCACGCGATCAACAACATGGAGACGGTGCATCTTTCGGATCTTGTCGGTTACGAGAGGCAGAAGGCAAAGCTGATCGAGAATACGAAGGCATTTGTCGAGGGACGCAAGGCGAACAACTGCCTGCTGTACGGCGACATGGGCACCGGAAAGTCGACGTCCATCAAGGCAATCGTCAACGAATACTACGACAAGGGACTGCGGATGATCGAGATCTACAAGCATCAGTTCAAGGACCTTTCGGATGTGATTGCTCAGATCAAAACGCGCAATTACCGTTTTATTATCTACATGGATGACCTGTCGTTTGAGGAGAACGAGACGGAGTACAAGTTCCTGAAGGCAGTCATCGAGGGCGGCGTGGAGACGCGCCCGGACAATATTCTGATCTATGCCACCAGCAACCGGCGCCATCTTGTCAAGGAAACGTGGAATGACCGCTCGGACATCGACCAGGATCTGCACCGTTCGGAGACGATGGAGGAGAAGCTTTCCCTTGTCTCCCGCTTCGGTGTCACGATCAATTACTCGAAGCCGACGCAGAACGAGTATTTCGATATTGTCGATCATCTTGCGGCAAAGAATGGCATCAGCATGAAGCCGGACGACCTCCACATGGAGGCGCACCGCTGGGAGATGAGCCACGGCGGGCTGTCGGGGCGTACGGCCCAGCAGTTCATCAATCACCTGCTTTCTGCGCAGGAAGGATGAGCAATGATCGCCTATATCAAAGGAAAATATACCGGAAAGACACCGAATTCCGTCATTGTCGAGCAGCAGGGACTTGGTATTGAGATTCAGGTTCCGCAGACGGTCTTCCCTGAGCTTCCGCCTGTCGGCGGGGAGGTGAAGATCTACACCTGCCTGCGCTGGACGGATGACGGGCCGTCACTTTACGGATTTGCCGGAAAGGACGAGCGGGAGATCTTTCAGATGCTGATCGGTGTTTCCGGACTCGGTCCCAAGGGCGCGCTGGCGCTGCTCTCGTTCCTTTCGACGGACGAGCTGCGGTTTGCCGTGCTCTCTGAGGACGAAAAGAAGATTTCGAAGGCGCCGGGCATCGGCCCGAAGACCGCAAGGCGGATTATTCTGGAGCTGAAAGACAAGCTTAAAATCGAAAGCACGCAGCCGGATGCCGGCAGCGACGTGATCCTTCCGGCCGATTCCGGGAACGGGCCGGATGAGCGCAGCGATGCGATCGAGGCGATGGTGGCGCTCGGATTCGGCAGTACCGACGCATACCGCGCCGTGCAGTCACTGGGGGATCTGACCGGGATGAATTCTGAGCAGATCCTGAAAGCTGCCATGAAAAAGCTGGTCTGAAGGGACTGCAGGAAATTAAATCAGGAGCTGTGTTATGGAACGACGGATCATCACCACGGAGGCGGATGAGGAAGAAAGGATACAGGAAAGTTCGCTCAGGCCGGTACGGTTCGCGGACTATATCGGGCAGAAAAAAGTAACTGACAAACTGAAGGTGTATATCACGGCGGCCAAGGAGAGAAAAGAGCCGCTGGACCACGTGCTTCTGTACGGCCCTCCGGGGCTGGGCAAGACGACACTGGCCAGTATCATCGCCAACGAGATGGGAACGCATCTGAAGATCACAAGCGGACCAGCCATCGAAAAGCCGGGAGAGATCGCGGCGATTCTGAATTCTCTGCAGGAGGGCGATGTGCTTTTCGTGGACGAGATTCACCGGCTGAACCGGCAGGTGGAAGAGGTCCTGTATCCGGCGATGGAGGATTTTGCCATCGACATCATGATCGGAAAAGGTGCTACGGCTCGTTCGGTGAGACTGGATCTTCCGCCTTTTACGCTGGTCGGGGCGACCACGCGGGCCGGCCTTCTATCGGCGCCGCTGCGCGACCGGTTCGGGATTGTCGATCATCTGGAATTTTATTCGACAGCCGAGCTTGAGCAGATCATCCGCCGCTCGGCAGACGTCCTGCACGTGACAATCGATGAAAAGGGCTGCCGGGAGCTTGCAAGGCGTTCAAGAGGAACGCCGCGGCTTGCCAACCGGCTGCTGCGCCGCGTCCGGGATTTTGCCCAGGTGCGCTACGACGGGACGATCACGGCGCAGGTTGCCGCCGAGGCTCTGGATCTGCTGGAGGTCGACAAGGACGGACTGGACCGTTCGGACCGCCTGATCCTGCGGACGATCACAGACAAATTTCACGGCGGACCGGTCGGAATCGAGACGCTGGCCGCTGCGCTCGGCGAGGATGCGGGGACTCTGGAAGACATGTACGAGCCATATCTGATTCAGAACGGATTTATCGACCGGACGCCGCGCGGCCGGGTGGCGACAGCCAGGGCTTATGAGGCGCTCGGCCTTACTTGAATCAGACCTGTAAAGAAGAGTATAATCAAAGAGACAAGTTTAAGGCTGGGTGTGGAGGCTTCAGGAGCATGGCAGATAAAAACGATGTGGAAGTCGTGATCGGCGGCAAGGTATTCACTCTGTCCGGTTATGAGAGTGAGGAATATCTGCAGAAGCTCGCATCACATGTGAGCGGACGGCTCGCAGAGCTGAATGCGGACAAGGATTTCAGGAAACAGCCCTCTGACACGAGGGTGAACATGGTTTATCTGAACCTGGCCGATGACTATTTCAAGGCAAAGAAGATCGCCGACAGTCTTCAGGCGGACATCGATGCGAAGGACAAGGAAATTTATGATCTGAAGCACGAGCTGATCACCGATCAGATTCAGCTTGATACGCGGCAGAAGGAACTCAAGGATCTGAAGGCCGAAGTGGCGCGCTGCCAGAAGCAGATTGCGCGTCTTGAAGAGGAGAGGCAGGCTGAGGGGGAAAAGAAGCAGGCCTGAGTCTGCGCATGGGATATAGGAAAATGACAAGGCGGGCGGGAATCTACGCTCGTCTTTTGTTTGTCAGCAAGGAGGAAAGATGGCAGAAAGAAAGGCGGAACTGCTGGCCCCGGCCGGCAGCCTGGATATCGCGAAGGCTGTGATCAACGCCGGCGCCGATGCCGTGTATCTGGGCGGACAGATGTACGGTGCGAGAGCCTACGCCGGGAATCTGGACGGCGGACAGCTCCTGGAAATACTGCAGTACGCACATCTGCGCGGTGTCCGGATCTATCTGACGGTCAACACGCTCCTGAAACCGGAAGAGTCCGCAGATGATCTCGTCCGCTTTCTGCAGCCGTTTTACGAGGCCGGACTTGATGCGGTCCTCGTGCAGGACCTTGGTGTCATGCGCATCATACGCGAGAACTTTCCCGGCCTTCCCATTCATGTCTCCACGCAGATGACAGTGACCGGGGCGGCAACGGCAAAGCTGCTGCTTGATGCCGGCGCCAGCCGCATTGTGCTGGCACGAGAGCTCTCGCTGCCGGAAATCCGCGAAATCTACGACAAGACTCATGCAGAGCTTGAGGTGTTCGTGCACGGCGCGCTCTGTTACTGCTATTCAGGGCAGTGTCTGTACTCGAGCTTCAGGGGTGGAAGAAGCGGCAACCGCGGCCGCTGTGCCCAGCCTTGCCGCAAGAAATACACCATTCTGACGGATGACGGGCGGAAAGTGAACACGCCGGGACCATTTGTCCTGAGCCCGAAGGATATCTGTTCTCTTGCGATGCTGCCGCAGATTCTCGACGCGGGCGCATCTTCGCTTAAAATCGAAGGCCGCATGAAAAATGTCAACTACGCGGCGGATGTCACGGCCATTTACCGGAAGTACCTGGATCTGGCACTTGCAGGGAAAAAATATACCGTCGACAAAAAAGACATAGAGGAGCTGGCCGGACTCTTCAACCGGGGCGGCTTTACCTCTGGGTATTTTACGAAGGACAAGGGGCCGGACATGATTACCTTTGTGCGGCCGGACAACGTCGGCATAACGGCGCTCAAAGCCGTCAGCAATTCGGACGGGCGCGTGACGTTCCGGGCACTCGTCGATCTGCACGCGCAGGATGTCTATGAAATCCGCCGCCCGTTTACATTCACCGGAAAAGACGAAGTGAAAGCGGGGGGCACGTTTACGGTTGATCTTCCGTGGAAGCTGAACATCCGCCCGGGACAGACCTTTCCGAGACTGAAGGACGGCGCTGTAAACCGCAGAGTAGAGGCGGACTTCGTCAAAAAACAGCGTCCGGTTCCGGCGGCCATTTCGTTTGAGGCATCAGAAGGGAAGCCGGCGGTATTGACGATGAAAAGGCTCCCGGACGGGCCGCAGGTGTGTGTGACGGGGGATGTCGTAAACGCAGCTGAAAGCCGTCCGGCAGGAAAAGAAGAGACTGCCGCGCGGCTCATGAAGCTCGGGAGGACGCCATTTGTACCGGAAAGCTGTGATGTGCGCCTGGACGGGAAGCTGTTTCTGCCTGCCGGGCAGCTCAACGCGATGCGCCGGGAGGCCTGTGAAAAGCTGGAAAAGGCGGTTTATGCGCTTTATTCTCGGAAGAACTTTTCAGAGAACAAGAAACATGATACTATAACGAAATGGCAGGGAAAATCCGGGGCTTCCCGCCGGTTTTCTGCGCAGGTGCAGACAGCAGGACAGCTTGAAGCCGTTCTGGAAAGGCCTGAGATTTCCCGGATCTACTTGTCGGACCGCCTTGTGACGCCTCAGACGGTTTCAGAAATAAGAAAAAGCGGACGGGAAGCGTGGGTCAGCCTCGTGCCCGTCGTACGGCAGAAAAAGTGCGGACTGCTCGAGGAACAGATTAAGAAGGCGGTCAGCTGCGGTGCTGACGGCTTCCTGGTGCGAAATCTCGAGGAACTAGCGTATCTGAAAGAGGTAAAAACAAAGCTGATTCTTGATTCGTCTCTGTATGCGCTTCAGGACGAGGCGCGCCAGGAGCTTGCGGATCTGGCAGACGCCAGGGAGAGCCTTGAATTTACCTGCCCGGAAGAGCTCACGAAGACAGAACTCAGAGCGGTTCCGGGGATGACGGAGCGGGAGTTCATCGCGTATGGAAGAACATCGCTCATGGTGACCGAGCAGTGCCTGAAGAAGACAAACGGCCTGTGTGATCACGGGTACGGCAGCCTCATCCTGCAGGATGAGGAAGGAAGAAAGATGCGGGGCGTCTGCCGCTGTGACTACTGCTTCATGACACTGTATGATGACAGACCGGTATGCCTCATACAGGAGGCTCTGAGCGCCGGTTTTACCAGACTTCGCTTTAAATTTACAACCGAGACCCGGGAAGAGTGTGCCGCCATTCTGCAGGAGGCGGCTGCCGGCCGGCAGATTCCGGAAGCGGCAAAGGGGCACTGGGAACTCGGGGTCCTGTAGAAATAAGAAGACTTCGGGGAGAAATATATGCAGGAAATTCTCAATATACTGGTGGAAATGTCAAAGTATCTGTTCGCCGGGCTGATAACTTTGTACACACTTTTCGCCTATGTGGGAGCGACAATCCGGGTTGAGAAGAAACGGACCAAGATTTATGTGTTTGAGACGCTGATCATGTTCTCAATCCATCTTCTTGGCTACATTCTTCTGTACCTGCTGGAGGATGATTTCCGGTACGCCATTCTGTATTTCGTACAGTTTGCCCTGATTTTCATGACGATCATGATCTATGATGTGCTGTATCCGAAGGCGTCGAGGCTCCTGATCAACAACATGTGTCTGCTGCTGATGATCGGCTTCATCATCATCGGGCGCCTGGATTTCGACCGCGGCGTCCGCCAGACTCTGATTGCCGCAGTGGGAACGGTTATTACGTTTTTCATTCCATGGATGATCAGCCACTTCAAGGGGCTCAGGAATCTCAGCTGGCTCTACTGCCTCATCGGTGTTCTTTCCCTGGCAGGCGTGTGGGTCCTGGGGCGCAGTGTCTACGGAGCCAACCTGAATATTTCGATTGCGGGCATTACATTCCAGCCCAGTGAATTCATCAAGATCATCTTCATCTTGTTTGTGGCGTCCATGTACAACAAATCCACGAGCTTTCCGCGGATTGTCGTGACAACGCTTCTGGCCATCATTCACATCGGAATTCTGATCGCATCCAACGATCTGGGCACGGGTCTTATTTTCTTTGTTGTGTACCTGATGATGCTGTTTGTGGCAACTCACAACTGGCTGCTTCTGGTTGCCGGCACTGCGAGCGGAGCCGGTGCTGCGGCTGTAGCCATCCGTCTTGTGCCGCATGTAGCGACCCGTATTGAGATCTGGAAAAATCCGTGGGCGACGGTGACCGGATCAGGATATCAGATCTGTCAGTCGCTCTTTGCAATCGGCGCCGGCGGCTGGTTTGGCTCCGGGCTTCTTCAGGGAATGCCGGACAAAGTCCCGGTTGTGGTGAAGGACTTTATTTTCGCCGCGATTTCCGAGGAACTTGGTATTATTTTCGGCATCGCTGTTCTGCTGATCTGCCTGAACAATCTGATCCTGATGATGAACATCGCATCCCGCTGCATCACGCTTTTCTACCGGCTTGTCGCGGTCGGAATCGGCGCTGCATACGGTTTTCAGGTATTCTTAACAGTCGGATCGGCCATGAACATGATCCCGATGACCGGTGTCACGCTTCCTTTTGTCAGTTACGGCGGTTCGTCTGTTATCAGTGCCCTGCTGATGTTCGGCCTGATCAACGGAATGTATAATATGAGAAAGGATGAAGGAGAGGTTAAGTATGACCGGAAAAAGAAACAAACGGAAAAACGCTCCGCAGCAGCAGCGCCGCGGCGTGCGTAAAATCCGCAACCGCGAAACCAATATCATCTCGTACGTTTTTGTCGTCCTCTTTATGGTGATGATTGTCTATCTCGGATATTTTTCCGTTGTCGTCGCTCCTTCAATCGAGGACAGTGTTTACAACCAGAGAATAGAGAGAGAGCCGATTATTGAAGTGCGGCGTGGCACGATTTATTCCTCATCAGGTTCTGTGCTGGCGCAGACTGTGCTTTCAGATGACGCCACGGAAGAAGTACGGGAATATCCGTACGGGTCGCTGTTTGCACAGACCGTGGGAATGGCGCGCGGCGGCGGTTCCGGAATTGAAGGCGGCGCCGACGAATATCTGACCCGCTCGACCTCCGGCGTGGATGTGGCCGATCCGATGGAAGGCGACATCTACGAAGAACAGTACGGCGATTCCGTCTATACGACACTTGACGAGGCACTTCAGCAGGCAGCAGTCAATCAGATGGGCGGCCAGAAGGGCGCCATGGTTGTCATGGATGTATCTACCGGCAAAATTCTCGCCATGGTCAGCAATCCGAGCTATGACCCGAATACAGCGTCCGAAAACATGCAGGACTGGCTGAATCTTTCAAGCTCCGACTCGGTCCTGATCAACCGCGCGACGCAGGGACTGTATCCGCCCGGGTCAACTTTCAAGGTGGTGACGGCGCTGGCGTATCTGCAGCAGAATCCGGACACATGGCAGAACTTTTCCTATAACTGTACCGGTTCGGTGGCAGTAGAAGGTGCAGCGACGGTCAACTGTACGCATGCACACGGAAATGTGAACCTGGAAATGGCGATCGCGGATTCCTGCAACTGTGCGTTCTCCCTGATCGGACTGTCTCTTGATCCGACAGCATACCGGGATGCGGTGCTGTCCTTCGGATTCAATCAGGACATCGACATCGGTATCGAATCCTCCACATCGTCCTTCCTTCTGGATGCCACATCTTCCAAGGCCGATATCATGAGAACGTCCTTCGGACAGGGCAGCACCAGCATGACGCCGCTGCAGGGCTGCATGATTGCGGCTACGATCGCCAACGGCGGCGTGGAGATGAAGCCGTATCTGATCGATCATGTCGTAGATTCAGATGGGAATATTCTCGAGACTTTCTCTCCGGAGGTGTACAATACACCGATGACGGAGGCACAGGCACAGCTGCTTGGGCAGTTCATGCGTTCCGTTGTAACCAAGGGCAACGGCGGCGGTGTCAATGTGCAGAGTTACACATGTGCCATCAAGACCGGATCCGCGCAGTACGACGACAGCAATCCGAGTGCCGTGCGCGCATGGACGATCGGTTTTGCGCCGTATGAGAATCCGCAGATCGCATTTGCCGTGGTTCTCGAAGACAACATGACAGAATCCACGCCGGCCGTCCGGGTTGTGCGGGATTTCCTGTACGATTACTTTTCCATCACAGCTTCAAGAAGCTGAAGAAAAGAAAGGATGAGGATTATGGGAGCAAAGAAGACATTTGTGTCCAAAGAAAAACTGGAAGAGATAAACCGCACGTATCCGACGCCGTTTTATCTCTATGACGAGGCCGGAATCCGCGCCAACGCAAGACGAATCAAGCAGGCGTTCTCCTGGAATCCAGGCTACCGCGAGTTCTTTGCCGTAAAGGCCACGCCGAATCCCGCGATTCTCAATATCCTGAAGGAATACGACTGCGGCACGGACTGCGCGAGCAAGACAGAACTCATGCTGGCCAATGCACTCGGGTTCGGCGAAGGAAAGATTATGTTCTCCTCCAACGATACGCCGGAAGAGGAATTTGCCTATGCGGCAAAGGTAAAAGGCATCATCAACCTGGATGACATCACGCACATCGACATGGTCGACAAGGCGCTTCACGGCAGGTTCCCGGAGACGATGAGCTGCCGCTTCAACCCGGGCGGCTATTTCAAGATGGGCAATGATATCATGGACAACCCGGGCGATGCCAAGTATGGAATGACGCACGACCAGATCATCGAGGCGTTCAAAATTCTGAAGAGCAAGGGCGTAAAGCACTTTGGAATTCACGCGTTTCTGGCCTCCAATACCGTGACCGATGATTACTATCCGGAACTGGCCGGGCAGCTGTTCCGTCTGGCTGTTGAACTGCGGGACAAGACGGGCGCTGATATCCGGTTTATCAACCTTTCCGGCGGCGTTGGCATTGCATACCGCCCGGAGCAGAAGGACAATGATATCCTGGTGATCGGAGACAAGGTTCACAAGGTATACGATGAGATTCTCGTGCCGGCCGGCATGGGCAATGTGGCAATCTATACTGAGATGGGACGCTTTATGCTCGCTCCGTACGGCGTTCTCGTGACAAAGGCTATCCATGAAAAGCATATCTACAAGGAGTACATCGGCTGCGACGCGTGCGCGGTCAACCTGATGCGTCCGATGATGTACGGCGCCTACCATCACATCACCGTGGCCGGCAAGGAAAATGCGCCGTGTGATCACGTATACGATGTGACCGGATCGCTGTGCGAGAACAGTGATAAATTTGCCATCGACCGGAAACTGCCGAAGATCGACATGGGTGACTATCTGATCATCCATGACGCCGGGGCTCACGGGTATTCGATGGGATACAACTACAACGGCAAACTCAAGTGCGCCGAGCTGCTTTTAAAGGAAGACGGCAGCACAGAGATGATCCGCCGGGCCGAGACGCCGCGGGATTATTTTGCAACGCTTGACTTCACAGGCGTTATGGATCACATGGATCCGAGAGATCTTGACGGCGGATCGTCTGTCACAGAAGAATAAACAGCAGGAGAGAGAACAATGGAGGATCTGGCCTACATTGCCCATGAGATCGGAAAAGGCAGAAATCTGCCTCTGAATCTGAAGCGGTATGAATCCGGCATGCGTCTGCTTTACGGGACGCTGGGGATGATCAAGCTGTCCATGAATGCCTGGACGGTCTACAAAGAGGATACGGACGGCGAAGAAGAAAGCCGTCCGGAAGAAAATGCGCGCTGCCTCGCGGCCAAAGAGGAACTTGCGCGCCTGATCCGGTCGGGCATTAACGGCGAAGACTGCCTCGCTCCGGCTGAGGCGCTGCGGGACAGTCTGGTGCAGGAGATGGAGATCCTTACGTCCTTTACCGATAACTTCCGCGTGTTTGAGTATGTTTTAAACCGTGTCGAATATCGGTTCAAAGACGAGGGCCTCGATGAAAAGTATTACGGGTATTACCTGACCAACGATCTGATTCACTACATCTTTCAGACAAAGGACAACGTGGCGGTCAACGAGCGCATCCGCGAAGTGATCACACAGCTGCCGATGCGCATGAGCCGCCAGCATTTCTTCGAGACGCTGGACGACGCGTTCACACTTTACCGGGGTGCGCAGAAAGGCACGATCGACGATTTCGCCGACATGTTAAAAGACAGCGGGACGCTCTCCCTTCCGGAAGGTGCAGAAGAACATTTTCCGGACTTCAGCGAAGCGCTGACGCGCCTGATGGAAGCGGATTACCACAATATCACGAAGGATGCATACGAAGAGCTTTCGCACATTCTCGCCGATACGTCTGAAAAAATAACGGACGTATCGGACGCATTTGTCCTGCTCGCACAGATGACAAATGACGCCTGCACCATTCTGTTTTCCAGGACACTGGCAGACGGAGCTGACCTCGGGGAGGATGCGTTTGCAAGAAATCTGCGCGAGACGTATCGATGGGCAGAGGATATTCTGAAGAGACTGATGGATCCTGAAACGGCGGATACGGTCAGCGAGGATGATTTCAAACCTCTTGAGGGCATGCAGGAACGGATTCTGATGATCCTCGGGAGTGCGGACTTTGCTGTTGATCTGGCTCTGAAGGACAAAGAAGCGCAGCTTGAAGAAATGGGAGCACTTACAGAGTTCCAGAATCTGAAGGCGTGCGGAAAGCTTCAGTCCGGTTCGGATTTTGTCAGTCTTCATGAAAGTCCTGAAAGACTGGATGTGCCGGATAATTCGTATGCGGATGAGGTATGTGCAGGTGTTAAAAAAGCGCTGAAGGAACAGTTCATCGCCGTATCACAGCCGGTGCGCCGTGCTCTGATGGCTTCCGTTCTCTCGCAGCTGCCTGTACTTTTTGCTGACACCGATGCTCTGCAGAGTTACATCAATGTGTCGCTGGAACAGTGCTCTGATACAGCTGAGCGTCTGGCGACGGTAGAGTTGCTGAAAGAGATTATGGGACATGAAGTGGGCTGAAACGCTTTATCTGAGTCCGAAACTGGAGAAGCAGCGGGAAGAGATCGGCCCAAGAGTCCGGGCACTGGATTTTCCGCCGTTTGCCAGGATATTTTTCCTGCACAGGAGAGATGCGGGAAAGCTGCAGATTGTGATGGTTCCGGTGGAAGAAGTGAAGCTGCGCCGGGAGGAATTCGCAGGTGAGACATATCTTGGCGTCGGGATCGCAGAAAACCGGAAAGAAGCTTTAGAGTTGGCACAGCATCTGACGGAGGAAGCGGCCGGACAGACCGGAAGCCCGGATGCTGCGGCCTATCTGGCAGAGAAGTTCAAAGCGCAGATCTGATGGGAGGGTGAATGCTGGCACTGATATTGACAATTCTGAAAATCATCGGGATTGTTCTGCTGGTCATTCTGTGCCTGATCATCCTGATTATAGCAGCGGTTCTGTTTGTGCCTCTGCGCTACCGGATTACCGGCGACTACAGGGGAAGTCCTGAGAAACCGGAGACGGATGCGTCTGTTTCCTGGCTGCTGGGATTTCTGAAAGCCGGAGTCCTTTACGGCAGCGGCGGTTTTCACTATTTTGTGAAAATCCTTTCTTTTACGATCTTCTCTGACGAAAAAAAGCCGGAGAAGAAAAAGAAACGGCACCGCAGGAAAGCGAAGAAAGCTGCGGAGGCGGAAACATTTGACGACCGCAGCCGGATACAGGAAGAAAAGCAAAGACAAGAGGCAGCAGACAAGGCAGCGGAAGCTCAGCAAAATGCGTCCGTGGATCAACCGGAAAACCAGAACCCGCAGGACAGTAGAGATCAGGCCGAAAAGCCAGGAAAGAAGCCCTTTGCGCCACTGAGGCGCGTATTTGAGAAGATCCGGCATTTTCCGAAAGCGGTGCGTAGTTTCTTTATCCGCCTGAAAGAAAAGGCGGCAGGAATCAGAAAGAAAATTTCCTCAGCGGGCAGATTCCTGAAGGATCCGGCTTATCTGCGGCTTGCCGGAAATCTGTACGGCAAAGCCAAAAAAATCCTTGCGTTTCTGAAACCGGCGAAGGCAGATATACAGATCACATTTGGTTCAGCCGACCCGGGCGTTACAGGACAGGTAACGGCAGTGGCGGCGGCTGCCATTGGATTTTTCGGGTGGCCGGATGTCTCGTTTACACCGGATTTCGAAGAAGAAACGCTCACGGCGCATGTGTTCCTGAAAGGAAAAATCCGCCTGATTCACGTCCTGATCATCGCCGTGCAGGTGCTGACGGACAAGGATTTCAGGAGACTTGTGCTTCACAAGGAAACAGGCAGCGGCAGAAGCAGGCGAAAGAGACGGAAACGTGAGAAGGCCAGAAACACGCAAAGCCAGAACGGGCAGAAAGGATGAGTATGGCTGAGAATAAATTTAATGATGCTGTGGGAACGATGCTCAAGGGATTGGATGGATTTGTCTCCGCGAGAACCGTGATCGGAGATCCGGTGTCGGTGTCGGGCGCGACCATCATTCCGCTTGTTGATGTCAGCTTCGGCATGGGTGCCGGCGCATTTTCCGGTGAAAAGAACGGCCACACAGGCGGCGGCGTCACCGGCAAGATTGAGCCGACGGCCGTTCTGATTATTCAGAATGGCACGACGCGTCTGGTTGACATCAAGAACTCAGATACGCTGAGCAAGATTCTTGAGTTCGCGCCGAATGTCGTTGACCGGATTACGAACGCATTTTCCGGGAAAAAAGATGATGCCGTCGACGCGGCCGTCGATGACATCAAGAAGCAGGCGCAGGAGAAGAAGGACGAGAAGTGATGGGGCTGCCGGCAGTGCCGGGAGAGCTGCGTCAAAAAGTTCTTGCATTGTGAGGAACCGTCTGTTAGAATAATCTTTGTTGCGGACGCTTTTACGTCCGGGAACTGTAAGGAGGTGTTAGGATCATGGCAAAGTGCGAAATCTGCGGAAAAGGCGCTCACTTCGGTAACAATGTGAGCCATTCTCATAGAAGATCGAACAGAAAGTGGAATTCCAACGTACAGTCTGTTCGCGTAAAGACCGAAGGCGGTGCTAAGAGAATGTACATCTGCACTTCCTGCTTACGTTCCGGCAAGATCGAGAGAGCCTGAGCTTAAAGCAAACAAGCAGACAGTTTCCGAACTGAAATAGTGAAGAAAAGCTCCTGGTTAATTCCGGGAGCTTTTTTTGTGCCTGATTGAACGTAAGCGGCCGGGAGTGAATATTCTCAGTTCTCACCGCGCGAAAATAAAAGCGGCACCAGACTTTCTTCTTCAGAAAGACTGATGCCGCAGATATGGCTTATTGTTGTTACCGTGATACTTTTTCTTCCGGCACTTCGGTCGGATAATCGCCGTCAAAGCAGGCCTTGCACAGCGGGAGTTCGCCGACCATCTGGCGGAAATCCTCGATCCGCATATAGTGCAGCGAATCGGCGCCGATCATGAGGCGGATCTGCTCTTCGGACTGTGCCGAAGCGATGAGTTCACCTGTCGTCGGTACATTGGTTCCGTAATAGCACGGATGCAGGAACGGCGGCGAACTGATGCG
The DNA here is from genome assembly GCA_900314255.1 of uncultured Lachnospiraceae bacterium. GTDB lineage: Bacteria > Bacillota > Clostridia > Lachnospirales > Lachnospiraceae > UBA4285. The sequence continues at coordinate 36,929 of OMUP01000031.1, forward strand.
CACATGGACTTCTGTAGCGCCGGCATTCTTGAGAGACCGGATCAGATTCCGGATCGTCGTGCCGCGGACAATTGAATCGTCGATGAGCACGACGCGTTTGCCGCGCACAGAAGAGGAGAGCAGACCTAACTTCTGCTGCACAGCTGTCTCACGCTCCTCCTGGGTCGGTTTGATGAACGAACGGCCTATGTAGCTGTTCTTGTGGAACACCGAGCGGTACGGAATGCCGCTCTCGATGGAAAATCCGGCCGCAGCCGCAAGCCCTGATTCCGGAACACCGGCAACGATGTCGGCATCTGCCGGGAATGCTTTTGCAAGTGCCCGGCCGCCCCGGATCCGGGCGTCGTTTACATCAATGCCATCAATGCAGGAGTCGAGTCTTGCAAAATAAATGTACTCGAAGATGCAGTGCGCTTCGCGCTCCGCCTTCGGGATAAAGTCAGAATGAATGCCGTCCGGCGTGATGGTGATGATCTCGCCCGGCTTTACGTCGCGCAGGAACTGCGCGTTGACGGCGTTCAGGGCACAGGATTCACTTGCGATTACATAGGAACTTCCGGTTCTGCCGATGCACAGAGGCTTCAGCGCGAGCGGATCGCGGACACCGACGAGCTTGTCGCCGCTCATGAAAACCAGAGCATAGCCGCCGATCAGCCGGGAAGCGGTGCGCTTTACGGCCTCTTCAACGGTGTCGCACTGTGTGCTTTCTCTGGCGAGAAGACTTGCGACCACTTCCGTGTCAGAAGTAGAGTGGAAGCATACGCCAAGGGACATCAGATCCTTCTTGAGCGCCGGTGCATTGACGATGTTGCCGTTGTGCACAAGCCCCAGATAGCCGCCGTAATACTGCATGACCATAGGCTGGGCATTTTCAACGGTGTTGGAGCCCTGCGTTGAATAACGGTCATGACCGATTCCGATATTGCCTTTCAGACTGTCCAGAATATCCGGCGAGAACACCTCGCTGACAAGTCCCAGATTTTTATGAAACCGGATGCGGGACTCCGGGTCTGCCGTACTGGATACGGCGATACCGGTCGCTTCCTGTCCGCGGTGCTGCAGCGCCGTCAGACCGTAGTAGATCCTTCGCGCAACATTGTCGCCCTCCGGCGCAAGAATTCCAAAGACGCCGCATTCTTCGCGGGGCTTGTCAAACAGTTCTTCCATGTCCGAACTCCTCTTATATAGGGAAAATTCTCACAACAAAATATTATAAGCATTTTTATTTTGCAGTGTCAATGTCAAGGCACTTCCATAATGATACGGTTCATACTATAATAGAAATGGGATTATTAAAGGAAGTAAAAAAATAATCTGACAGCACATAACCGCCGTGGCACACGTCAGCGGAAACCTTCAGGGGAGGAAATCCGGAGCGGTTCCGGAGAACAATACATGAAAGCGTTACCAAACTGGATTCTGTTTCTGATCATCATTCAGATGGTTATGGCGGTACCGATGATATGGACCGGAATCGTTGCTGCAAGAGGGCTTCTCGCGAAACGGATCATTCATCCGGCAGTGAATGTCTGCAGCCGGTTTGCGGTCGTGATCTGTGCCAGAAATGAAGAAAAGGTTATCGGGCGGCTTCTCAACAGCCTGCAGCAGATAGATTACCCGAAGAGTTGTGTCCATATCTTTCTTCTGGCCGATCACTGCACGGACAACACGGTAAAGATCGCCAGAACCTATGACAATGTGACGGTCTACGAGAGGACGACAGGCCCGAACAACGGAAAGGGCGATGTCCTGAACTGGGGCATCCAGAGAATTCTTGCCGAATACGGTCAGGAGATTGATGCATTTGCCTTCTTTGACGCGGACAACATTCCGAGAAAAGATTTCCTGACAAGAATGAATGAGTATCTCGTGGCCGGTGAAAAAATCGTACAGGGCAACCGCATTGCAGGAGACCTGGCTGACGGTCAGCGCAATATCGTGACCGGATGGTTCAAGGCGTACTGGCTCTGCTACTCGGCCCTGTTCTCCTACACGAGACAGAAACTCGGACTTTCGGCCCTGCTGACCGGCACTGGTTTTGTTGCTGCGAAGGAAGTTATGAAACATGGCTGGAATACGAGTACCATCACGGAGGACGTCGAGATGGCCGTGACGTCGTGCGCCAGAGGATACCGGGTGGCATTTGCCCTCGAGGCGGTGTGCTATGATGAGCAGCCGTCGCGTTTCTCTGTCATGATGCGCCAGCTTTCCCGGTGGTGCACCGGAACATATCAGATTCTGCCGCGGTATTTTTCGCTCTGGCTGTCCGGTATATACAGACCGAAGGCCGTGTCGGGGTATCGTCTGCGGATCACCGATGATTTTCTGCTCCTGCTGATGGGGCCGGCTGGTGCTCTGGGCATGGTCGTCGGAGTTGTGGTGAATCTGTACTGGCTTTCCCTGTACCCGCTGCTGGTGGTGGCGATGACATTGGCGGGGTTCCTTGCCATGTCTCTCGCACTGCGGTTTTTCCTGAAAAAGTTCTATCATCTGGAAAATATGCAGGGAATGTCGCCAGCATACTGGTTCATGTGGCTGTTTCTTTCCTTCTATTCTCTTTGCTCGCTTCGCGGGTGGATCTTCCCGTCGTCAGACTGGAAACGGATTGAGCATCGCGGCATTAATGTAGAGGAGAACGGCTGAGTTATGGATGATCTTAAAGCTTCGGATATTTTCAGTGTTGACGGAGCTCCGGAAATAACAAACAAGCCGGAACCGGAAGCGGCTGTGACAGAGACAGCCCCCGTCAGTGATGGAAAAAAGCCCGCCGGGCAGGATACGCAAGAGGCAGAACTGCTGCAGGAAGGGCAGACGGAGGCCCCGGTGCAGACAGCTTCAGCACCGGCCGGAAGAGAAAATCTTCAGGCTCCGGCTGAAAAGCATAAAGACCAAAAAGAAGATACACAGGAAGAAAAAACGGATGAGCCGGCGGTCGTGACTGCTTCGCGGCGCTCTCATCCGCTCTTTTATATGTTTGCCGGTGCAGTCCTGATTGTTCTTGTTGTGATGGGGGCGCTTTTTGTGCGGGGGAACCGGAACAAAGAGGAAATTGATCTTTCCGGCTATATCGTGTTCACAGCACAGGGAAATGACGGAGCCGGGAGTGTGAGCGTGTCCCTTGATGAGGACCGGTTTGTAAGCGATTATGAAAGAAAAATCCAGATCAACCGTGACCGGTACCTGAAAGCTGGATTTGCGGAAAGTGATCTTGAGAATAAGACGCCTGCTCTGATTCTGGCTCAGTATCTGGAAGACAGTCTTAAGGCCGAGGCCGATCAGGGCAAGCTGACCAACGGTGATTCAGCGGCAGCTCTTGTCACGGCGGATGCGGCAGTTCTGGGTGACATCTACAATGTGACGCTTAAGACTGCGGAAATTCCGTATGTGGTGAGCGGGCTCAACAAGCTCACATCTTTTGATCCGTTTGCAGGCGTGAGCCTTACTTACAGCGGCGTTTCGCCGGAAGCATCCGCGAAAATTTCAAGGAGCGGGCAGGCGGCAGCCGATAATATTCCGATGAAGCTGAGCAAAAGCAGCGGGATCTCAAAAGGGGACATCATCACCGTGACGCTGGATGTGGATGATCCGGTGCAGTACTGTGTTGCAAACCTCGGAAAAACGCCGCTCAGAACATCAATTACTTTCGCGGCGGATGAAGCGGATGTCTGGCTTTCGGACGCGGCAGAGCTGACCGGGGCAGATCTGGCTGCAGTCAAGTCGGACGCAGCAAGAGCGGCAGAGAAGGAAATTCAGGAGGATACCGGAAATGACAGTGTCGCGGCCGATATCAGCTATGAGGGGTATTATCTGTTTTCCGGCAGCAGCAGTGCGGATACGAAAAATATCCTGTATGTCATCCTTGAAGTGAAGGCGGGTACAGGCCTTACCGGCGACGATCTGACAGATGATACCTGGTACGCATGTGTTGTGTACAACAATGTCACGGTCACAAAAGACGGCATCCGGTATTCCGATCCGCAGCTGGAAGGTGACAATCTGTTTGTCACGGCAGCGGGATCAGATCTGACGACGGCGCACGTCGTGGGATACCGCACGGCACTTCAGGTCCGCAAAGAGATGCTGCTCAAAGAAAGCAGCGATTATACGGTGACGACAGACTTTGATTTGTCGGCGGACACATTGAATTTAGAGGCAGGGTAAGTTAGAATAGAGCGAAAATCCCTTAAATGTCAGGAGGGCAGCTATCTATGGGTATGACAATGTCACAGAAAGTTCTGGCTTCGCACGCCGGACTTTCAGAAGTAAAGCCGGGTCAGCTGATCGAAGCAGACCTTGACATGGTTCTCGGCAATGACATCACTTCTCCGGTGGCGATCCGTGAGCTGGACAAGTTCAAGAAAAAGACCGTTTTTGACAAGGACAAGATCGCGCTGGTACCGGACCATTTTGTGCCGAACAAAGACATCAAGTCCGCGGAGAACTGCGCGTGCCTGCGTCAGTTCGCTAAGGAAAACAAAATCACCAACTACTTTGAAGTCGGCCAGATGGGTATTGAGCACGCACTGCTCCCGGAAAAAGGTCTTGTGACAGCCGGCGATCTTGTGATCGGAGCGGATTCCCATACCTGCACATACGGAGCGCTCGGTGCATTCTCGACCGGCGTCGGCTCGACCGACATGGCGGCCGGCATGATTACCGGCAAGGCGTGGTTCAAAGTTCCGTCAGCCATCAAGGTTGTCCTTCACGGCAAATGCCGCAAATGGGTCAGCGGCAAGGACGTCATTCTTCATCTCATCGGTGAAATCGGTGTAGACGGTGCACTGTACCAGTCGCTGGAATTCACGGGAGACGGTGTTTCTTCCCTTACCATGGACGACCGCTTCACGATCTGCAATATGGCGATCGAAGCCGGCGCCAAGAATGGCATCTTCCCGGTTGACGACAAGACACGCGAATATATGGCGGCACATGGAAAGAAAACACCGCATGAATACACGGCCGATCCGGATGCCGGGTACACGCGGACGGTGACAATTGATCTGGATACTCTTGAGCCGACTGTTGCCTTCCCGCATCTTCCGGAGAACACCAAGACAGTCAGCGAAGCCGGTGACGTGAAGATCGATCAGGTCGTGATCGGATCCTGCACGAACGGCCGCTACGACGACATCAAAACGGCGTATGAAATCCTGAAGGGCAGAAAAGTAGCCGAAGGACTGCGCGTTATCATCATTCCGGCGACCCAGTCGGTTTATCTGCGCGCGGTGAAGGAAGGCATGATTGCGGCATTCATCGAGGCGGGCGCTGTCGTTTCAACTCCGACCTGCGGACCATGCCTCGGCGGATACATGGGCATCCTTGCGGCGCACGAAAGATGCGTTTCTACGACGAACCGCAACTTCGTCGGCCGCATGGGCGATGTGACATCTGAAGTATATCTGGCGAGCCCGGCCGTTGCTGCGGCCAGTGCCATCACCGGTAAGATCAGCCAGCCCTCGGAGCTGGGACTGTGAGGAGGGTAAAAATGCAGGCAGAAGGAACTGTTTTTAAATATGGCGAGAATGTCGATACCGACGTCATTATCCCGGCGCGCTATCTGAACACATCGGTCCCGGAGGAGCTTGCCGCTCACTGCATGGAGGATATCGACAAGACCTTCATCAAGCGGGTTAAGAAGGGTGATATCATCGTAGCCGGCAAGAATTTCGGCTGCGGTTCTTCCCGCGAGCATGCTCCGATCGCAATCAAGGCGGCTGGTGTCAGCTGTGTGATCGCACCGACATTTGCCAGGATTTTTTACCGGAATTCCATCAACATCGGGCTTCCGATCATCGAGTGCCCGGAGGCGGCTGAGGCGATTGCTGACGGCGATAAGGTGAAGGTAGACTTCACCAGCGGCATCATCACGGACGAGACAACCGGAAAGATGTTTCAGGGCCAGTCGTTCCCGGAGTTCATGCAGAACATCATCAATGCGAACGGCCTGATCAACTATATCAACGAGAAAACGGCACAGTAAGGGGTTAAGATGGACGTTGTATACACAAGCACAAGAGACGCTTCTGTCAGAGTCAGCGCTTCGCAGGCGATTCTGAAGGGCCTTTCGGATGACGGAGGACTTTTTGTCCCGGTCGCACTTCCGAAATTTGACCGGACGCTGGAAGAATTCGCCGGCATGGACTACAAAGGCGTGGCGTACGAGGTGATGAAGCTTCTGCTCTCGGATTTCACGGAAGAAGAGCTGAAGTACTGCATCGACCATGCGTATGACGACAAGTTCGACACGGACGAGATCGCCCCGCTCTCGGAGGCTGAGGGCCGGTATTTCCTCGAGCTGTATCACGGCAAGACGATCGCGTTCAAGGACATGGCGCTCTCAATTCTGCCGCATCTTATGATCACGGCGGCGCGCAAGAATCACGTGACGCATGAAATCGTCATTCTGACGGCCACCTCCGGCGATACCGGCAAGGCAGCGCTCGCCGGATTTGCCGATGTTCCGGGAACCAAAATCATCGTTTTTTATCCGAAGAACGGTGTGTCGCCGATCCAGGAGAGACAGATGGTCACCCAGAAGGGCGACAATACTTTTGTGTTCGGCATCCACGGCAACTTTGACGATGCCCAGAGCGGCGTGAAAAAGATCTTTTCGGACAAGGAACTGGCCGCTGTCATGGACAAGGCCGGCTATCAGTTCTCGAGCGCCAACTCCATCAATATAGGGCGTCTCGTGCCGCAGATCGTATACTATGTGTATGCATATTCCAGACTGGTGGCAAATGACAGAATCCACGCCGGCGACAAGGTGAATTTCGTCGTGCCGACCGGCAATTTCGGCAATATTCTGGCCGCTTACTACGCGAAGCAGATGGGGCTGCCGGTGAACAAGCTTATCTGCGCATCCAATTCCAACAAGGTTCTCTGCGACTTCTTCCATACCGGCGAGTATGACCGCAACCGTGAGTTCATTCTCACGACTTCACCGTCTATGGATATCCTGATCTCCTCCAATCTGGAGCGCCTGATTTACAAGATCACCGGCGAGGATGCCGCAAGAACGAAGGCATTCATGGAACAGCTCACTTCTACTGGCCGGTATACAATCACGCCGGATATGCGTGAGAAACTCGCGGATTTCTACGGCAATTTCGCGACAGAAGAGGAAGATGCGGCGGAAATCCGCCACATGTTCGATGACGCAGGCTATCTGATCGATACACATACAGCTGTTGCTTCGTGCGTGTACAGCAAATATGTGAAGGAGACAGGTGACAAAACACCGTCCGTGATCGCGTCCACCGCAAGCCCGTTCAAGTTCACAAGAAGCGTACTGCACGCCATCCGTCCGGATGAAGAGCTGAAAGGCGATGATCTGGATCTTGCTGACGAGCTTTCTTCCATCAGCGGTGTACCGGTGCCGAAGGCTGTTTCGGAACTTCGCACGGCCGAAGTGCGCCACACGGCTGTCGTCGACGGCAGTAAGATGAAAGAAGCAGTAGAAAAGACACTGGGACTGTAACACCGCCTGCCGGAGACTGAATCCCGGCCGCGGCAGGACAAATGACAAATACACGAAGAGGAGACTGCCCAAACCGCAGCCTCCTTTTTTAGCGCATAAGCCAGTGCCGAAGCAGAGAGACAGCCGGCATGCTTGCATGCCAGGATGGCTCTCTGCTTCAGGCACGACAACGGAAATGAGCACGGAGTCACGCGAAGCGGGACGAGAGTGCGAATTTCCGCTGAGCATCGCGGGAGCACGAAGTGCGGAGCGATGCGTGGCTTATGCGCGAAGGGTCAGAGAGCCAGATTTTGGGCAATTTAGAAATTATTTATACAATTTCTTGTGTTTCCGGTTGACATCGCAAGAGGAGTGTTGTACTTTATGTATGTCGATGTTAGCACTCAATACATACGAGTGCTAATTGAAAACAGAAAGGAGCGGTGAATGGCAGAACAGAATGACGAGCTGGATGAACG
>OMUP01000082.1 GCA_900314255.1 uncultured Lachnospiraceae bacterium
TTTGATTGAAACTGCTCATTCTGCGGCAGAATCTGAAAAGAAGAAAATGACGGATGATCTATAATGGTGAAGTACGGGATGAATGCGGACCGTGGCGGCGCATTCTGCCGCAGTGATCACAGAATTTCCGGTTCCATCCAGCCGGCGAGAGCTTTCGAAGGTTTCGCCGGGGAAAGGCTGTGTGCTTTTCTCCATTCGCCCGGCTTCTGGTTCATGACGGCAAGGAAGTTCCGGTTGAAACTGGAAATAGAGTGAAAGCCGACGGCTTCCGATATGTCCAGGACAGACATATTTGACGTCTTAAGAAGGCCGGCGGCATTGTGAATGCGCAGCTGGATCAGGTAGTTCAGCGGGCTCGTCCCCATCACGGCCAGAAAAGTCCTGCGAAAGCTTGCGGGGCTCATATGACACATACATGCGAGAGTGTCGACGGAAAAATCATCTGCGCTGTGCTGCCGCATGAAGGTAAGAGCCGGCATAAGGGGGACGGTGCTCTGATGGGTGTGCACCAGGGGGCTTCCGATGGAGAACTGACGGCGGTAGAAATTTATCATATGAACTGTGAAGGCAAGAAGATGCCCGCGCACGGCGTATTCAAAGTTGTCACAGCTTCCGGCAAATTCGTCGAGGGAAGCCTGAACCGGATTTCGGATTTCCGGATGCGCATCGCCCGGGAGGACTGCGCTGTACAAATGCTGCATGTTGTAGAAAATATCCTGCCCCTGCAGCGCAGACAGACCGCCCGGACTCTCAAACAGCCTTGAAAGGTCCACAAAGATATAGCTCCAGAGGCTTCTGGTTCCGGGCTCCGACCAGGTCGTGTGGACGACTTCACTGCCCACGCAGGTGATGCTGCCTGGTGCAATTTTCACTTCTTCCTCCCCCAGGATCATCCGGGCATTTCCTTCCCGGCAGAATCCGATCTCGAGGCAGTTGTGGAAGTGCAGTCTCGGGGAGCGGACATCCGAAAGTCTCCAGATATCGCCCTGCAGAGCGAGCACGGGGAAATCACTGCCCAGCTCATACGGACGATATTCGACGGATTCAGTTTGAGATGTATGCATTTTACACGCTCCGGTACACATTTTATGATGTTTAGGTTTATTGTATCACCATCACCGGTGAGCACAAAAAGGAGATATTTTCATGAAACAAGGTGATTTCACGCTTCCGGGGGAATCTGGATACGAAGATCTGACGCTGGAACTTGCCAGAAAATGGGGAGCGGATGTGATCCGCGACAGCGACGGGACGAGTCTGTCCGGAAAACTGCTGGACGCCGGATACGAGATTTACTCGACGATCTGCTGTATCCGCGGACACAATGAATGGGCCAAAAAACATCCGGAAGATCTGCAGCAGACGTTTCTGATGTCGGATCCTGTCATCGCGCAGGAGAATGCCGTCAGTATTCACCTGACGGACGGATACCGGACGGATCAGTTCCGGGTCAATGACAGTCCGGAAAGCGTGAAACTCTGGCAGGTGTATGACCGCACTGCGCAGAAGCTGCTGCCGGACGCGCAGTGGCTCTATGAGGCGGAAGCGGGAAATGTCGTTATCACAGGAACTAAGCCGTGTCATCAGTACACAGTCAATTTCCTCGCATACCGGATCTGGGAAGAGATTTCCATGTACAATCATCTCACCAACGGCTGGACTTCGGAGCATCTGATGCCCGTCGATCCGAGAAGCGCCGAGGCGCAGGAATATCTTCTTTCCTGGATGGAGGACTGGTGTCAGAAGCATCCGGACACCGACACCGTCCGGTTCACATCGCTTTTCTATAACTTTGTCTGGATCTGGGGAAGCGATGCAAAGCGGCAGAACCGCTTTACGGACTGGGGATCCTATGATTTTACCGTCAGCCCGCTGGCGCTTAAGGAGTTTGAAAAGCAGTACGGCTATGCACTCACCTCGGAGGATTTTATCAATCAGGGAAAACGGCACGCCACGCACATGCCGCCGGACCGGAAGCTTCTTGACTATATGGAGTTCACAACCCGGTTTGTCACCGGATTTGGCAGAAAGCTTGTTGACATCGTCCATGCGCATGGGAAAAAGGCGCTGCTTTTCTACGACGACAGCTGGGTCGGCACGGAGCCGTACAGCCGGTATTATCCGGACATGAACTTTGACGGCATCATCAAATGTGTGTTCTCCGGGTATGAAGTGCGTCTGTGTGCGAATGTCCCGGGGAAGATTCACGAAATCCGGCTTCACCCGTACCTGTTTCCGACGGGACTCGGCGGCGCGCCGACGTTTTCGAAAGGCGGGCATCCGGAGCGGGATGCGATGCTTTACTGGGCGCACATCCGCCGTGCGCTGCTCAGACAGTGTGTCGACAGGATCGGGCTCGGCGGATATCTACATCTGGTGAAGGGTTATCCGGAATTTGTCGACTGCATTGAGAAAATCGCTGACGAGTTCCGCCGCATAAAACATCTGCAGGAGGAGGGAGAAGCGTACACGCTTCCGATCCGCGTGGCGGTTCTGCACGCGTGGGGAAGCCTGCGCTCCTGGACGCTTTCCGGCCATTTTCACGAGACGTATATGCAGGATCTGATTCACATCAACGAGGCGCTCTCGGGCCTTCCGCTGCAGGTTTCTTTCATGAATTTTGACGACGTGAAAAATGGCGGACTGTCCGATGTGGATGTCGTGATCAACGCAGGCCGCGCGGGGACAGCCTGGAGCGGGGCAGATGCCTGGAAGGATCCGGAACTTGTCAGCGCGCTCACAAAGTGGACGAAAGAAGGCGGCGTCTTTATCGGCGTGAATGAGCCGTCGGCAGCAGACGGCGCGATGTCCTATTTCCGCATGGCGCCTGTGCTCGGGGTCGACGAAGATACGGGAGCGAGAGTCTGCGAGGGGCGGTACGCATTTGCCGAAAAGAAAGTGCCTGGATTTCTGCCGGATGGCGCGTACATCCGCGCCAGAAGGGGCCGTTTCCTGACGGACGGCGCCAGCACAGACGTCCTTCTGTCCCAGACACTTGATTTGTGCGGATATCCGGATCCGGAGCCGGCTCTGAGCATGCACCGGTTCGGGGACGGCATGGGCGTGTATCTTTCGTCTTTTGAGTTTACGTATCCGAACGCCAGACTGCTTTTGAACATCATTCTGAAGGCCACCGGTCACGGTCTTGACCGCAGTTTTCTGCCGGACAATCCGTGGTGCGAGTGTGCGTATTACCCGGCTTCAAAAGTCCTGGTCGTCATCAATAATTCGGATGAGGAGCAGAAGGCAAAGATCCGCGCTGCTGCAGACGGGAAGGAAGAGGAGCTGGAGCTTGTGCTGGCGCCGCTTGAGACAAGATTTCTGGACTTTTAAGCCGTCTGGTATAGCCTCAGGCTTTCGGCGGCGGTAACATTTAGAAATGAAGGCGGGCGGCAATCCGTGGTATAGTGTAGCAAGACATGAAAAGGGAGGGTGCCATGGAGGACAGGCTGTATTCGTCGATCACAGAGCTGGTGGGGCATACACCGCTTCTGGAGCTTAAAGGATTTGAAAAGGAACACGGGCTGCCGGCCCGGATTCTTGCAAAACTGGAATATTTCGAGCCGTCGGGCTCGGTGAAGGACCGCGCGGCGTTTGCGATGATTGATGCCGCAGAAAAAGAAGGAAAAATTCACAAGGGTGACGTGATCCTTGACTTCACCAGCGGAAACACCGGGATCGCACTGGCGGCGTACTGCAATGCGCTCGGGTACCGGTTCGCGGCGGTGCTGCAGCCGGGCGTCTCAAAGGAGCGGACGCAGATTCTGAAGGCATACGGGAGCATTTTTCTGGAGTTTCAGGACATCCCGGGCGTCATGGAAATGATCCGCACGGAAGGGCTGAACTTCGGAAAGTTTTATGAGTTCCTTCAGAAATACGCCGATGAACACGGATATTTCTTCATCAACCAGGGAACGAACCGGGCCAATGTGCAGGCGCACTACAATGGAACGGGGCCGGAGATCTGGACCGCCACAAAAGGACACGTGGATTATTTCACGGCTCTGGCGGGGACCGGCGGAACCATCGCCGGGTGCGGCAAGTATTTGAAGGAGAAAAATCCGGACCTGAAGGTGATCGGTGCCCAGCCGGCTCCGGGATCCCGCAAGGACAGCGCGCACCCGGAGCGGGACACGATCGACGGCGTCACAGCTTTTGAAGGCGTCGACGAAGATGCGGTTCCGCATTTCTTCGAGGAATTTCAGATTCACTGCGATGAGGTGCTTGATCTTGACGCGGATGAGGCGTACCAGACCGGACGGGATCTGGTGAGAAGCGACGGCATTTTCCTCGGGCAGTCGGCGGCGGCAGCAGTGCTTGCGGCAGAGAAAATCGCCCGCAGACCGGAAGCGGCCGGCAAGACGATTGTCTGCGTGTGCGCCGACAATGCGTTCAAGTACCTGTCGACGGGAATTTACCGGGAAGATGCCTGAACTGTCTGAAAAAGAGACCGGGTGACGGCAGAAGACGGCCGGATTTTATAGCGCAGATAAAAAGCACGCCAAGGCAGCTTTTGCCTGGCGTGCTTTTTGTCGTGCGCCCGTTCACCGCTTTTGCCTCACGGCGTTTTCGGGAATGTCAGATTCTTGCCACACCGGAATCGTGTGCGGCTTTGTTCACAGCTTTCGACACGGCTCCCGCAACTCTCGGATCAAATGCCTCCGGGATGATATAGTCGGCGGACAGTTTGTCTCCGACAAGAGAAGCCAGCGCATCGGCGGCCGCGATCAGCATGGTGTCGTTGATATCAGAAGCCCGCGCGTCGAGGGCACCGCGGAAGATTCCTGGGAAGGCCAGGACGTTGTTGATCTGATTCGGGAAGTCGCTGCGCCCGGTGGCGACAACGGCTGCGCCGCCTGCCTTCGCGTCATCCGGGAAGATTTCCGGAGTCGGGTTGGCACAGGCGAAAATGACGGCGCCCTTGTTCATGGTCCGGACCATGTCCGTGGTCAAGACACCGGGTGCCGAAACACCGATGAAGACATCTGCTCCTTTGATCACATCGGCAAGAGAGCCGGAGCGCTTGTTCCGGTTGGTGATACGCGCCATTTCGGTCTTGACCTCATTCAGGCTGCCGCGGCCTTCGTAGATGGCGCCGCGGCGGTCGACCAGGGTGATGTCCTTTGCGCCGGCAGAGATCAGAAGTCTGCTGATGGAGATGGCGGCAGCACCGGCGCCGTTGACCACGATGCGCACATCCGGGAGATTCTTTCCGGTCAGCTTCAGAGCATTTTTTAAACCCGCCAGTGTGATGACAGCGGTGCCGTGCTGGTCGTCGTGGAATACTGGGATGTCGCAGCGCTCTTTCAGCCGCTGTTCGATCTCAAAGCAGCGCGGTGCGGAGATGTCCTCCAGGTTGACGCCGCCGAATGATCCGGCAAGCAGTGCCACGGTGTTTACGATGTCATCGACGTCCTTGCTGCGGATGCACAGCGGGATGGCGTCTACGCCGCCAAATGCCTTGAAGAGGACACATTTGCCTTCCATGACGGGCATGCCGGCCTCCGGGCCGATATCGCCGAGTCCCAGGACGGCGGTTCCGTCGGTCACGACGGCCACGGTGTTCCAGCGGCGGGTGAGCTCAAAGCTTTTGCTGATGTCTTTCTGAATTTCAAGGCAGGGCGCTGCGACACCGGGTGTGTAGGCCAGGGACAGATCGTCTCTGGTGCTGACCGGAACGCGCGGCGTTACCTCGAGTTTCCCTTTCCATTCGGCGTGAAGCCGAAGCGATTCTTTTGCGTAATCCATAGAATTCCTCATTTCCTTTTCTCTGAAACATTTGTCATCTGATACGCCTTATTCATACCATATTACTAGGGAATAGGCAAGAAAAAGGACTGAAGCAATTCTGACGATCGCTTCAGTCCTGTCATAATTTTATGAAACTGTCACCCTGGTGCTCAGTCCAGATCCTTGCCGGTCAGAAGCTTGTAGGCTTCCTTGTACTTGGCAATGGTCTTGTCGATGATGTCCTGCGGCAGGTTGTAGTCGCTGTCCGGATGTGCCTTCAGCCAGTCGCGGACGAACTGCTTGTCAAAGGACGGCTGGCCGTGGCCTGCCTCATATCCTTCAAGCGGCCAGAAGCGGCTGCTGTCCGGTGTGAGCATCTCGTCGCCCAGCACCACGTTTCCGTTTTCATCCAGGCCGAACTCGAACTTGGTGTCGGCGATGATGATGCCGCGGGAAAGTGCGTAATCAGCGCACTTCTTGTACAGCGCGATGGTACAGTCGCGGATTTTTGTGGCATATTCTCTGCCGTGTCCCGGGAACTTCTTCTCGAGAACGTCGATGCTCTGCTCGTAGCTGATGTTCTCGTCGTGATCGCCGATCTCGGCCTTCGTGGACGGTGTGTAGATCGGCTCCGGCAGTTTCTGGCATTCCTTCAGGCCTTCCGGGAGCGGGATGCCGCACACGGTGCCGTTCTTCTGATAGCTGGCCCAGCCGCTGCCCGTGATGTAGCCGCGGACGATGCACTCGATCGGGATCATCGTCAGCTTCCGGCAGAGCATGCTGTTGCCCGTGAACTCAGGCTTGCGGAAATACTCCGGCATGTCGTTCACATCTGTGCTGATCATGTGGTTCGGCATGATGTCCTTCGTGTAATCAAACCAGAACTTTGACATCTGCGTCAGAACAGTGCCTTTTTTGGTGACCTTGTTCTTCAGGATGACGTCGAACGCGGAAATGCGGTCCGTCGCGACCATGATCAGCGCATCGCCGATGTCATAGATCTCGCGCACCTTGCCTTCTTTAATAGGGCTGTACTCTTTCATAATTTCCTTCCTGGCCGGATTCAGGCCGGCTGCCGCCTGTAGTAAACTCTCTGCCGGTTCAGTATAAAACAAAATCGGAGAAACTTAAAGGATTTACATGGCAAATGCTCCCGCTCCCGCCCATGTCAGTGCACCTTCACAGGCAGAAATGTTTGTATAAATGCGGAAAGGCGGTATAATACGAAAGAGCCCACCGGTTCAGGATGAGGGTGCCTTCGGGTGCCTGGCCTGCATCCAGTGCAAACACATACGATGACGGATGGAATGCGAGGCCGCCGGGGGCTTTTTTATTTTCAGAGGGGATTTTGAGTACATGAACATCACATACGAGAGGCTGATGCCGGATCCGGAAGTCATCCGGGAGATGTATCCCGTCACGCCGGAAATCCAGGCGAACAAGGCAAAGCGGGACAAGGAGCTGAAGGACATACTTGCCGGGAAAGAGGACAAGTTTATCCTCGTGATCGGGCCCTGTTCGGCGGATAACGAAGAAGCGGTTCTGGACTACTGCATGCGGCTGTGGAAGGTCGCCGAGGAAGTAAAGGACAAGATCTTCATTGTACCGAGAGTGTACACCAACAAGCCGCGCACGAAGGGCACCGGCTACAAGGGAATGCTGCACCAGCCGGATCCGGAAGGCAAGTCCGACATGCTGGCGGGGCTCATCGCAATCCGCAAGATGCATCTGGATGTCTGCATGAAGACGGGCTTTACGACGGCAGACGAGATGCTGTATCCGGAAAATCACAGCTTCCTGGATGATGTTCTGTCCTATGTGGCTGTGGGCGCGAGATCCGTCGAGAATCAGCAGCACCGGATGGTCGGCAGTGCGGTAGACATTCCGTGCGGCATGAAGAACCCGACGTCGGGCGATTTCTCGGTGATGCTCAATGCGATTGTGGCGGCACAGGCGCCGCAGACCTTTATTTACCGGAATTACGAAGTGCATTCAACAGGCAATCCGTATGCGCATGCGATCCTGCGCGGAGCGATCAGCAAGCACGGCTCGGCGGTTCCGAATTATCACTATGAGGACCTGATCCGTCTGTACGAGATGTATCAGAAGACCGATGTAAAGAACCGGGCGGTGATCGTGGACTGCAACCACAGCAATTCCGGGAAACAGTATATGCAGCAGATCCGGATCGCGAAGGAAGTTCTGCACAGTATGCGGCAGAGCAAAGAAGTGAAAGAAATGGTAAAGGGCCTGATGATCGAGAGCTACATCGAACCGGGCTGCCAGAAGATCGGCGAGGGCGTGTACGGAAAGTCCATCACAGACCCGTGTCTGGGCTGGGATGACACCGAAAAGCTGATCCGGGAGATTGCGGATACCCTCGTGTAAAAGGCCCTGCAGGAGAGGAATTAAAAGATGGGTAAAAAGATACGAAAAGCGCTGGCAGCGGCCGCGCTGGCGGGGGCTGCCGCTTACGGCGGCGCCTGCGAAGTGCTCTTCCGCATGGCGCTCACCAGAGACAGCCTGACGCTGCCCGGCCCGCTGGCCCGCTTCACGGGCAAAGGTTCCGGAGAGAGGGAGAACGATTATTCCCGCGGCAAGAAACTTGGCGTGGCGTGGTGCGAAGCACAGCCGATGAAAGATGTCTGGATCACGGCAGACGACGGCGTGAGACTTCACGCAAAGTTTTTCCCGGCCGGCGCCGGCGACGGAGCCGGGAAGGAAGGCCCGAAGCGCGCCGTCCTCTGCGCGCACGGATACCGCGTGAGCGGCTTCTGGGACTTCGGCGGTCAGACCCGCTGGCTTCACAGGATCGGCTGCGATGTGCTGCTGATCGATGAGAGAGGGACAAACTCAAGCGGCGGCGATTACATTACGTACGGCGCCCTGGAGAAAAAGGATATCGCACGCTGGGCCGTGTGGCTGGATCACCACGAAGGCGGAAACCTTCCGATCTATCTGTTCGGTGTGTCGCTTGGCGGTGCGAGTGTGGAGATGGCCTCGGAGCTCCCGATGCCGTCAAGTGTCAAAGGTGTCATTGCAGACTGCGGCTACAGCTCTGTGCGCGACATCTTCGCGGATCAGGCAAGCCGCGTGCTGCATCTTCCGCCGTATCCGCTGCTTTGGATCGAGGAACTCAACTGCCGCCTGAGAGCCGGATTTTCATTTGCCGACGCCGACGCGGCGGCGGCTCTGCACAGGAACCGGAAGCTGCCGGTATTGTTTATCCACGGGACCGCGGACAC
Organism: uncultured Lachnospiraceae bacterium; assembly: GCA_900314255.1. GTDB lineage: Bacteria > Bacillota > Clostridia > Lachnospirales > Lachnospiraceae > UBA4285. Next base: position 8,976 of record OMUP01000082.1, read on the forward strand.
ATTTGTCCTGCCGGAGAACGGGGAACGCAACTATATCGCCTGCAGCGCGCCAAAGCGCATCGTGTGGGTGCAGGGAGCCGCGCACGCCGCTTCCTACCTGACCGACAAGGAGCTTTACGAGCGCGAGGGTGAGAAGTTTTTTAAAGAAGTTGAGGACGGAACATTCTGTTGAACTGTCAGAGAGGACGGACAGAAGCCCGGAAGGGGCCTTTTGTCCGCCTTTTTTAAAGGAGGAATTTATATGGGATTTCAGCTGAGACCGTATTACCCGCCGGATTTCACAAAGCAGCGCTTCACAGACGCGCCGGACGCTAAGCTTGTAGGTGCGCCTAAGGACGCGGTGGCGCCGGAGCACTACCACGCCATGAGCATCTACCCGGAATACTTTAAAATCAATGGCAAATGGCTGCTCGCAAAAGACAGCCGGATGGACTGCGTCCCGGTCTATGAAAACGGAGAGATTATTGTCCGGGAATTCCGTCTGCTGAAGAAAGGCGATCTGGTCGTGACCGGCCGCACCGAAGACGCAAGCGAAGGCATTTATGTGTATCCGGAAGGCTTTCACGAAGAAGGAAAGCTCGAGCAGACGTTTGCGTTCCGCCAGGGAAGGTCGCGGGAGACGGCATTTTCCAGGGATTATGATGAGCTGTACGAGCTGCTGAAATATGAGAAGGAGCACGGGTACGTCGTGTGGGTCATGGGGCCGGCATTTGCCTTCGACCACGACGCGAGAAAGGCGTTTTCGCGGATCATCGAGGAAGGCTATGCGGATGCCGTGATGGCCGGCAATGCACTGGCGACGCACGACCTTGAAGGCGCCTATCTGCACACGGCGCTGGGGCAGAACATCTACACGCAGGAAAATGTACCGATGGGGCATTACAACCACCTGGACACGATCAACCGCGTGAAGTATTATGGCTCGATTCCGGAATTCATCAAACAGGAACACATCGACAACGGAATCATCTATACGTGCGAGAAGTGCCATGTTCCGTATGTGCTGGCCGGCTCGATCCGCGACGACGGTCCGCTGCCGCCGGTTTACGGCAATGTCTATGAGGCGCAGGACGCCATGAGAAATCAGGTACGCAAGGCGACCACTGTCATCTGCATGGCGACGATGCTGCACACCATCGCGACCGGCAACATGACGCCGTCCTACCGGGTGCTTCCGGACGGAACCGTGCGCCAGGTTTATTTCTACTGCGTCGATATCTCGGAGTTCACGGTGAACAAACTCACCGACCGCGGGTCGCTTTCCGCGCACGGTATTGTGACCAACGCGCAGGACTTTGTGGTCAATGTCGCCAAAGGACTCGGACTGATGTGAAAACCTGCCGAACTTGATTCTTTTAAAAACAGCCTGACTGCTGAATTGGCAGCCAGGCTGTTTTGTTTCTTTCTGTGAATCACTTGTCCCCGAACGTGATTCCGATATCTCTTGCGGTCTGGATCACATCATTGTCAAGCGGCACGGTCTTGAGCTTGCCGGCCACTTCCTTGAGCGGAACCGGTACGATGACGCCGTCGCGCATGCCGACCATGTTGCCCCAGTTCTTGTCTGCGATCAGCTTGGCCGCCGCGGCACCGAAGCGGGTCGCCAGCACGCGGTCGTACGGGCAGGGGCTGCCGCCGCGCTGAATGTGACCCGGTACAGCGACGCGGACTTCGTGTCCGGTGAGCTGACCGAGTTCATCCGCAAGCTGATAGGCGACAGACGGATAAGCCTGCTGCTCGCGCTTTGAGCGGAATTCCCGCTTGTTCAGTTTCGCCTCATCCTTGCTCATGGCGCCCTCGGCGATGGCGATGATGGAGAAGCGCTTGCCGTTCTTGCTGCGCTTGTCGATCATGCGGGCGAGCACTTTCGTGTCATACGGAATCTCCGGCAGCAGAATCGCATTCGCCGATCCGGCGATTCCGGCGTACAGCGTCAGCCAGCCGACCTTGTGACCCATGATCTCGACGATGAACACCCGCCCGTGGCTGGTCGCCGTGGTGTGAATGGAATCCAGCACATTGGCCGCGACAGCCACAGCGGACTGGAAGCCGAACGTGACGTCCGTGCCCCAGAGGTCGTTGTCGATGGTCTTCGGGAGCGTGATCACATGCATGCCAAGCTCCGAGAGAAGATTTGCCGTCTTGTGCGTACCGTTGCCGCCGAGGATCACGAGGCAGTCAAGCTTCAGCTTCTTGTAGGTGGATTTCATGCCTTCGATCTTTTCCTTGGCCTCCGGCGTCCCGGAGATCAGCAGCTTGTACGGCTCGCGGCTGGTGCCCAGAATTGTGCCGCCCAGATTGATGATGCCGGAAAAATCATTTGGCGTCATCTTCCATACATCTCCTGTGATCAGGCCCTTGTATCCGTCGCGAAGGCCGTAGATTTCGACATCTTTGCCGAATTCCAGATACAGCGCCTTTCCGACGGCACGGATTGCGGCGTTCAGCCCCTGACAGTCGCCGCCGCTGGTAAGAATACCAACTCGAAGCATGTGATTCCTCCTTCATTCAAACCATTCAGATTTCATCTTCATCTGCAGAACGCGGAGTCTCCTTCGGATGGGCCGGGCTCGCGCTCTGTGCAGCCTTCAGCCTGTCGAATTTCTCCCGCGCGATGCGGATGAATTCCTGCTGTGAGTTTACCGCAGGTCTGCCCCTGTGTTCAATATGAACATAGTCTTTATTGGACATCATCTGCCGTGCATTCACATTGTCAGACCACATCATATCCAGGATGGCAAATGCGCGCTTCTTGAGATCTTCGTCCAGAATCGGGAAAACCAGCTCTACGCGGCGGTCCAGGTTGCGCGGCATCCAGTCGGCGGAACCCATGAAGATCCGCGGATTTCCGCCGTTCTCAAAGCGGAAGATCCGGCTGTGCTCCAGAAGCTGCCCGACGATGGAAATGACTGTGATGTTCTCGGACACGCCGACAAGACCCGGGATGAGGCAGCAGATGCCGCGCACGATCAGATGGATCGTGACGCCGGCCCGGCTGGCGTCATAGAGCAGATTGATGATTCCGGGGTCGACGAGCGAATTGACCTTGGCAGTGATGCCGGAAGGAAGTCCCTTCTTCGCGTTTTCGGTCTCGCGGCGGATGAGCGCCTCAAAGGAATCGCGCATACCGTGCGGTGCCACGATCATTTCGCCGAACACCGGCGGACGGGAGTAGCCGGACAGGAAGTTGAACAGCCCTGATGCGTCCATGCCGAACGGCTCACGGCAGGTGAACATGCCGATATCGGTGTACAGTCTCGCGGTGGAGTCGTTGTAGTTGCCGGTGCCCATGTGCAGATAGCGGCGGATTCCGTCTTCCTCGCGGCGCACGACAAGCGTGATCTTGCAGTGCGTCTTCAGGCCGACCAGACCGTAGATTACATGGCAGCCCGCCTGCTCGAGCTTCAGGGCCCAGTTGATGTTGTTTTCCTCGTCGAAGCGTGCCTTCAGTTCAACCAGCACGGTGACCTGCTTGCCGTTCTCGGCGGCCCGGATCAGAGCGGCGATGATGGGAGAGTGGCCGGACACGCGGTACAAAGTCTCCTTGATGGCCAGGACATCCGGGTCCTCGGCGGCCTGCCGCACGAAGTTCACGACTGCGTCAAAGCTTTCATAAGGGTGTTGCACCATGCGGTCTTTGTCCCGGATCGCCTGGAAGATGTCCGTGTATCCCCAGAAATCAGCCGGCGGATTGACCGGCGTGAGTTTCGGATACCGCAGCCGGTCCTCGCCTTCGATGTTCGCGAATTTCGAGAAGAGGGTCAGGTCGAGTGGACCATTTTCCACATAGATGGCTTCTTTGCGCACCTCAAGCTGTCCGGCGAGGAATTTCGCCGTCGCCGGGTCACAGCTGCTCATCAGTTCGAGCCGCACCGGCTTGCCTCTTTTGCGCTTTTTGATCGACTCGCGGATTTCGATCAGCAGATCTTCTGCGTCCTCATCAATTTCAAGATCCGAGTTTCTGGTCATGCGGAACGGGCTGCAGGAAAGAATTTCATTTCCCTCGAACAGTCTGTCCATGAAGCAGATGATGATGTCCTCCAGCAGGCAGTATGTGTGCTCGGCCTCGCCGGGGATCTCAAGGAACCGCTGAATGATGCCTGGAACCTGAACCACGGCAAATGCTTCCTGCGGCTTTTTTGCTTTTTTCTTTTTGTCTTTACCCCGGTTCTCGAACTCGGCCGGATCGGCAACAGAAAGCCGCACGCAGATGTTCAGGCTCTTGTTGGCCAGGAACGGGAACGGGCGGGAGTTGTCGATGGCAAGCGGCGTCAGGACCGGAAACAGCACCTTGTCAAAATACGAGCGGATGAAGGCAAGCTGCTTTTCATTCATCTTTGCAGGGCGGATGAACTCGATTCCCTCGTGTTTTAATGTCGGGAGGATCGAGCGGCGCAGACACGAATACTGTTTCTCCGAGAAATCGTGAATCTTTTCGGAAAGCTGTTTATAGAGCTGCTCCGGTGTGAGACCGGATACATCCCTCTTGTTGTATTTGTGATCGACCTGAACCTGCACGCCGGCGACGCGGACCATGAAGAACTCGTCCAAGTTGCTTCCTGTGATGCCGAGGAAGCGGCAGCGCTCCAGCACCGGATTTTCGGTTTCATATGCCTCATCCAGGACGCGGGCGTCAAAATCAACCCAGGAAAGCTCCCGGTTGTAGTACGGATATGGATTCTCAGGCTTTTCAAGCGGCTTCACGCCGGCTGCAATGACATCTGTTTTGGCTGTCGGGAAAGCGGCGCCCGGGATGGATTCTTTGAGATTCTCCATCGAAGAGACTTTTGCATCGCCGGATTTTTTCTTTTCGTTTTTTTCTTTATCGTCAGGCATCTGTATACCTCCTGTGATTCTTTTATGATTATTTCAAAGCGTTTCTGACCCGGAGACGGATTCCGGTTCCGAACACATCTGTGAAGTACGCCGCGCACTGTTTGAAAGCGTAGTTTTCCAGGTACATGTTCTCACTGGTTCTGCCGGAGATTTCAATGGTCTCCTCCCGCATCCGCACGGTGATATCCGAGAGCTTTTCCGTGTGGGTGTTGTCCAGAGCGTTGGCAATGCGGAAGATGGCTGTGAGCTTTGCAGCTTTTGTGCGGATATCCTCCGGGAGAGAGGAAATCTGCGGATCGGACATATCCGGCTCTTCCAGCTCGTTGTAGCGGGCGATGGTTGCGGCGAGCAGCATATCGCTCTTCGTCGCGCCGATGAGATCCGTGTGCCGGATGACGTCATACCCGGACTGCAGATGATGTCTGGCGGAAACGGCGTGGCCGCACTCATGCAGCACACAGGCAAGTTCCAGAACCATGCGGTCGCGGTGTGACAGACTCTGCTGGCCGGCGAGGCGGTCGAACATCTTCAGGCTGATGTCCCGGATGTAATCCGAGTTGGCTTTGTTGCAGTGATAGAAGCGCGCTGTGGTGTCTGCGCAGGAGAGAATGATGTCGTGCTGGTATTCCTTATACGATTCAAGTTCTGCAGGAAGCAGAATACTCCGGATCAGGCAGTCGCTCATGTCCGAGCGCGGCGAGAGAATAGTGTCTGCCTGCGTAAAGGAAACCAGAGACAGATACAGCGCCAGGGACAGATAGAGCATCTCAGCCGTGCGGGTGCTGAGCTTGTAGCGCAGGGCGATGCTTTCTGGCCGCTCGGCGCGGATCTGATCGTACAGATCCCGCATCTTCGACACCGGGATCCGGTACATATTGCCCGTGAACGGGCAGTCCGTCATGGCCGCGATGACACTGATCATGCTTCCTGTGAAAACGACGTTGCGGATGTTCCGGCAGTCGACTTCCAGGTTGTCATACGTGAGAGATGAGTGAATGTAGTCGGCGATGACCTGACCGAAATCGTCGGTCGTCTGCTGGATGCTCCGGAAGAGCTCTCCCAGCTGCAGGGCACCGGTCGGCACCGTCATGGAATCATACATGGTCTTTCCATTGTAGAATGCGATCCCGACGCTTCCGGCTCCGACAAAGGAGAACAAAGTCGTGTCCTCGGGAAGAGCATCTGACTCGCGCAGCGTGCGGATCATCTCGTAGTAAATCAGAGATTTTTCTTCGTTGTCCTCAAGCACCATCACGTCAAGTCCCGTGCGGATCTTCACCTGATCCAGCACGAAACCGCGGTTTTCGGCGCGCCGCAGTGCGTTCGTGGTCACGGCGGCAACTTCCTCGGCCGCATATTCCCGGATTACATTTAAGAATCCTTCCAGTGCCTTTATCAGTTCACGGACCGTCGCCTGGCTGACACGGCCGGTCGAATAGACGTCGCGGCCGAGTGCAACCGGATAAGAGAGCGCCTCGATCCGGTTCAATTTTCCCTTTCGTATCTGGGCGATCTGCATTCGGGTCTCGCTGCTGCCGATATCGATCAGCGCGGCGACCTTCGGATACCTGTTTGCCTTCAAGTAAAGCCTCCTTAATCTACATGTCCTGATGACAGGTCGTACTATTGATATTATACCATCCGCATATGTAAATTTGCTGTAAAGATAGCCGCGAAGGACTGTAAAATCTGGCATAATGACTTTCTTTCACAAATCAGCTGCCGTATAATAATGGCAAATGAAAGAAACCCTGAACAAAGCTCTGGGTTTCCACACATCCGGGAACCGTGAGAAACAACAGAAGAGAGAGGCAGGTATGCAGCAAATCAGTGGCAGAAAGCCGTCCAATAAGCTCGGCGCCCAGCTTATATACGGCATGGCGGAGTTTTCAGGCGGCGGCGCATTTGTCATCATCAACACGTTCTTCACTGTATTCATGACCAAGGCGCTGGGAATGCCGGCGGCACTGGCGGCCTTTATTCCGCTGATCGGGCATGTGTGGGATGCCGTCACGGACCCGATCATGGGCAACATTGTGGACCGGTCGAAGTCGAAGTTCGGTCCGAAACGGTTTTACATTCTTGTCGGCGGGCTTCTCACATCGGTTGCGTTTGTGCTGCTGTGGCTGACGATTCCGACGGACAATATAGCAGCGGAGTTTGTGTTCTATGTGCTGATGTATGTGCTGTTCTCGACGGCCTTTACCATCATCATGGTGCCGTACAACGGGCTGCTGCCGGACATGATCGACGACTATGCGATGCGCTCGAGATTTTCAAACGTACGCATGCTCTGGTCGACGTTCGGCTCCATGGTCTCCGGACTTGTTCCTTCGCTCATGATCAAGGACAACACAGACGCGTCCTCGTATCTGCGCGTGGCGCTGCTGTTCGCGGTCCTCTACGGCCTCACATCCGTCGGCACCTTCGCCGGCACCTGGGAGAAGCAGAAGGAACCGGTGAAGACGAGCCTCGGCGAGAGTTTCGTGCAGGCGGCCAGTGTCTTCAAGAGCCGGTCGTTCCGCATTTTTGTCGGCATCTATCTGACGGGCCAGTGCGGCATGGATTTCGTGTCCGGCATGGCTGTCTACTATGTGGATGATGTTCTGAACGGCTATTCGAAAGGCTATCTGACATACCTGATGGCGATCATTCTGATCGCGCAGCTGATCGGCATGCTGATCTTCGGGCCGGTCATGGCGAAGACGTCCAAGCGGACGACGATCCTCATCGGCGCGCCGATCCGGATCGCGGCGATGCTGGGGCTGCTGTTCTTCTCCTATGAAGGAGCCAATATCATTCCGGTGCTCATCCTGACGTTCTTTGTGGGACTCGGCAACGCGGCGACACTTACGAGTATCTTCGCGATCATGGCGGACATGGCGGATGTGGACGAGCTGGTGACGTCGGTGCGCCGGCCCGGGACGGTTTCGGGCATGGCGACATTTGCCAGAAAGATTTCCTCGGGACTTTCTGCGGCCTGCATCGGCTGGCTTATCGCGGCTGTCGGCTATGACTCGGGACTGGCTTCGCAGGGACTGCGCCAGTCGGCTTTCACCCAGCACGGAATCGCGCTGATCTACATCTTCGTCCCGGTGATTCTGGTCGCGGGGCTCTTCGCCTTAGGACTGCGTTTCCCGATTCAGCGCCATGAGTTTGAAGTGATCCAGAAGGACATCGCCCGCCGCAAGGGTGAAGAACTTTCAGCAGCGACGGAAGAAGAGAAGAAGATCTGCGAGCGCGTCACCGGCATCGCCTATGACCAGCTCTGGAATACAGACAACATGAAATTTTCGAAGAAAGCGAAAGGCTGAGAACGTAAATTCAGATAAAGGCAACGGGCACTGCCGGATGTTTCCGGCGGCGCCTGCAGAGAAAGAGCCACCGGAAGCCGCAGACAATACGGTTTCCGGTGGCTTTTCATAGTGTGCCCTGCAGAAGGCTTAAAGCTTTGCTGTTACTTCAAATACCTTGTCCGCGTCGTCTTTCGTGACGGGGATCACGTTTCCTTCCAGTTTTCTGCCGTTCACGGTAAGCTCGCGCACGCCGCTGCAATGTCCGTCCGGATTCTCAACCTGGATCACAAACTTCGCGCCGCGGAACTGTCTTGTCACCGTGTAGCCCTTGCAGTCTGCCGGAATGCAAGGATCGACCATCAGGCCCGACAGCGTCGGCTTCACGCCCAGAATGTACTGCGAGATGTTGACAAATGTCCACGCCGCCGTGCCGGTCAGCCAGCTGTTCTTGGCCTCACCGAAGTGCGCGGCGTCCGGCCCCGCAACCATCTGCGAGTACACATACGGTTCCGTGCGGTGGATCTCCGAAACGTCCTGCAGGAATGCGGGACAGATGCGGCGGTACACTTCAAAGGCCCTGTCCCCGTGTCCCATCGCTGCTTCGGCGATGGAGATCCACGGGTTATTGTGACAGAAGATGGCGCCGTTTTCCTTGTACCCCGGCGGATAGGAGGAGATCTCGCCGAGATTCAGATGATACTCCGTGTAGGACGGCGCCAGAATCCTTGTGCCGTATTTTGTGTCGAGACGCTCTTTGACAGAATTCAGCGCGGCCTCCGCCTGGCCGGTCTCTTTTCCGACACCGGCCAGGACGCAGAAGCCCTGCGGCTCGATGTAGATCTGACCTTCTTCGCATTCGTGCGATCCGACCTTGTCACCGTTCGCGTCGTATGCCCGCAGGAACCATCTGCCATCCCATCCGTCCGTCAGGATCGCGCGATTCATGGCGTCCAGTTCTTTCTGAACGGCGCCGCCCTCGTCCCTGAGGCCTCTCGCCCGGCAAAGATCGCGGTACTCGGCGCCGTATTTCATGAACATACCGCCGATGAAAACAGATTCGGCGACCGGCCCTTCGCTCGGACCCGAGGTCTGGAAGGATTCACCCGGCTCACTCGAGAAGCAGTTCAGGTTCAGGCAGTCGTTCCAGTCGGCGCGGCCGATGAGCGGCAGTCCGTGCGGGCCGAGGTTGTTCACGACGTGGTTCTTTGAGCGGCGCAGATGCTCCATCAGCGGAACAGCCGTCTTCGGATCGTTGTCAAATGGAACCGGTTCGTCGAGGATGCTGTAGTCGCCGGTCTCGCGGATATAGGCGCTGACCGCTGCGATCAGCCAGAGCGGATCGTCGTTGAAGCCTGAACCGATGGCAGAATTTCCCTTCTTTGTGAGCGGCTGATACTGATGGTAAGCACTGCCGTCCGGGAACTGCGTCGCCGCAATATCCAGAATTCTCTGCCTTGCGCGCTCCGGGATCATGTGAACGAAGCCGAGCAGATCCTGGCAGGAATCGCGGAATCCCATGCCGCGGCCTG
>OMUP01000178.1 GCA_900314255.1 uncultured Lachnospiraceae bacterium
AGCGCATAAGCCAGTGCCGAAGCGAAGAGCAGTTGGACTGCTTGCAGGCCAAACTGCTCTTGCTTCAGGCACGGCAACGGAAATGAGCATGAAGCGACGCGGGAGCACGAACCGCCGTGTGGCTTATGCGCGTTCTCTTTTCAAGCGGCACCGGAAACTGTATAATCAGACTGTGAGGAAATCAGAGTGCTCGGTGAGAACCGAAGAAAGGATGTTACTATGGCAGCAGAGGATTATATGGAAGCTGAAAAACGTGGCCAGTCTGCGTACAGGGCGAGCGGCCACAAGTATCTGCCCGCTCTGGATGAGATATGCGACCGGTCGATGATTGAAAAGGAAGAGTCGATCGGCGTCACAGATATACCGCTGTATCTGATCGTTGGAACTGCACACCGCGGGAGAACGGAGGCATTTGCCGACAATTTTATGCCGCTTCTTCCGATGGATACGGAATTCGGTGCAAAGTGGGTGACACTTTCGATCAGTCATGAAGAGGAAGGAATTCACGACCCGATCAAGGTTATTGAATATCTGCATCAATATTACGTAATCGAGGGTAACAAGCGCGTGAGCGTCATGAAATATTTCGGAGCGTATTCGATACGCGCGGATGTGACGCTGTATGTTCCGAAGATGTCGGATGATCCGCAGGTGAAGATTGATCTGGCATATATCCCGTTTTACAGGGCCACACATGTAGCCGAGATCTGGTTCAGTCATCCGGAGAGTTTTGAAGTGCTCATGAAACTGGTCGGCGTAACACCCGGCGAGGAATATCCGATGGAGAAACGCACGGACCTTGTCAGTTCGTTCATGCGTTTTCGCGATGCGTTCCTGGCGCACGGCGGCGCGAAGTTCGGCTATCCGGTCGGGGATGCGTATCTGCGGTTTATTCATATCCAGAATTACAATGAGGTCATTCATTATTCGCCGTCGGACATGGACAAGTATGTCGTCCGCTACTGGGGCGAGTTTGAACTTCTGGGGCAGAGTGACGAGAAGTCGGCAGATGTGAAGCTGTCGCCGGATGCCTCGAAGCCGAGAAGCCTTCTGAGTTTTCTGATTCCGGGCGGTACGTCGGTCAAAGCTCTGAAGGTCGGCTTTGTGTATGAGCGCAATCCGGAAGTATCGCAGTGGGCCTACGCACACGAGCTCGGCCGGAAATATCTGGAAGAAGTATTCGGCGAAGATCTGGTGACGATGGTCAAGTGTGACGTGAAGGCCGGAGAAACCGACGAATCCGCCATTGATGAACTGATCAGCAGCGGCTGCAATCTCATTTTTGTGACAAATGCGGCTATGATCCTTGCCTGTGTGAAGGAAGCGGTGCTGCATCCGGATGTGAAGATTCTCTGCAACTCGCTGGATATCAGCTACAACAATGTCCGCACATACTCCGCGCGGCTGTACGAAGGCAAATTCCTGTCCGGAATCATTGCCGGCGCACTCACGCAGACCGGTAAAATCGGATATGTGGCCAACACACCGATTGCCGGAACATTTGCCGATATCAATGCCTTCGCCATGGGAACGGCAGCCGTCAATCCGGCGGCAAAGATCTATCTGTCCTGGTCAGGCCTGAAAGAGGATGACTATTACGAAGATCTCTACAATGAGGGCTGTGATCTGATTTCCACCCATGAGATGGTCATTCCGAATTCCACCAAGCGGCGGTTCGGACTATTCAAGCGCGGTCACAATGATGAACCGGTCTACCTGGCAATGACGCTGTTCCACTGGGGCATTTTCTATGAGAAAATGATCGAGAGCATCGTTTCCGGATCGTGGAAGAAGGATGACGATGTGAAGGCGCTGAACTACTGGTGGGGCATGAGTGCAGGGGTCGTTGAATTCTTCATGTCGAATCAGATTCCAGAACCGACAAGACGGATCGTGAATTATTTCGAGTCCGGAATCAAAACAAAAGAATTTCAGCCGTTTACAGGCCACCTGATCCGCCAGGACGGGACTGATGCCAATCCGGAAACAAAGGAGCTGAGCTATGAACAGATCGTCGGAATGGATTATCTGCTCCAGAATGTAATCGGTGATATCCCGGGCGTAAAACAGCTCGATGATGACGCCAGGCAGCTGGTAGCTGCTCAGGGCGTAATTGACAAGGAAGGCATTCTCCTTAAAAGTGAATGAACGTGATTGATGAAAATACTGTTTCTGGCGGACGAACCCGACCCATATTACTACGAGTTTTTTGACAAGACCAAATTTGATGACCTTGACCTGATCGTGTCCTGCGGTGACCTGAAACCGGAGTATGTGTCGTTTTTTGCGACCATGAGCCGGGTTCCGGTCCTCTATGTGCGCGGCAACCATGACGATATATATGCACAGAATCCGCCCGGCGGCTGTGAATGCATTGAGGACCGCATTTTCACATACAAGGGAGTGCGGTTCCTGGGGCTTGGCGGCTGCATGCGCTACAAGGAAGGAATCAATCAGTTCACGGACAAAGAGATGGCCAGGCGGATTCGGAAACTCAGCAGGCAGCTCAGAAAGAGCGGCGGTTTTGACATTCTCGTCACACATGCCCCGTCAAAGGGAGTCGGGGATGACACAGACCCCTGCCACACCGGATTTACGTGTTTTAATGATCTTATTGAGAAATACCATCCCGCATACCATGTCCACGGGCATGTTCACATCAACTACGGGCGGAAGTTCATCCGCGAGATGCAGACGGACGGCACGAAGGTCATCAATGCGTATCAGCACTACCTTCTGGAAATCCCGGACGGAAAGCCGGAAACAGCGGCGGGAGGCCACAGCAAGCTTGCGAAGGTCTTCCGGATATGATAGTATAATCGGAAAATTCAGCCGCATACAAACGGCAGAATACGGAAAGGCGAGGATCATTACATATGAACGAAAAGTTTAAGGTCGGCATTCTCGGTGCGACCGGCATGGTCGGACAGCGCTTTGTACTTCTTCTTGAGAATCATCCGTGGTTCAAACCGGTGTGTGTGGCTGCATCCGGCCGCAGCGCGGGCAAGAAATATGCGGAAGCAGTAGACGGACGCTGGAAGATGGATGTTCCGACACCGGATTATGTAAAAGATATGCCGGTTCTTGACATGGACAAGGATTTCGACAAGATCGTATCCATGGTTGATTTCGTATTCTGCGCGGTCAACATGCCGAAGGATCAGATCCGGGCTCTGGAGGAGCGCTACGCAAAGGCAGAGGTTCCGGTAATCTCCAACAACAGCGCAAACCGCTGGACACCGGACGTTCCGATGGTTATCCCGGAAATCAATCCGGAGCATCTGAAGGTCATCGAGGCTCAGAAGGAGAGACTCGGCACAAAGCGCGGATTTGTCTGCGTGAAGCCGAACTGCTCGATCCAGAGCTACACACCGGCTATCAACGCACTGCTGGAGTTCCGCCCGAAGCTTGTCGTTGCGACAACATATCAGGCGATTTCCGGTGCAGGAAAGACATTTGCCCAGTGGCCGGAGATGGAGGGAAACATTATTCCGTACATCTCGGGTGAGGAAGAAAAGTCTGAGAGAGAGCCGCTGCGCATCTGGGGCAAAGTTGTCGACGGAAAGATTGTTCCGGCCACAGAGCCGGTCATCACCTGCCAGTGCCTGAGAGTTCCGGTTCTGAACGGACATACGGCGGCTGTATTTGTCAACTTCGAGCGCAAGCCCACGAAGGAGCAGATCATCGACAAATGGACCAGCTACAAGGGGCTTCCGCAGGAGATGAAGCTTCCGAGCGCACCGGCACAGTTCATCCAGTATCTGGAAGAGCCGGACAGACCGCAGGTGCGCATGGACGTCAACTTCGAGCACGGCATGGGCATTTCCCTGGGCCGCCTCAGAGAGGACAGCGTATTTGACTATAAGTTTGTAGGCCTGTCCCACAACACGCTGCGCGGAGCCGCAGGCGGTGCTGTCGAGATCGCCGAGCTTCTTGCCGCCAAGGGGTATCTTACCGGCGAAGAAGAGAAGAACTGAAAATAATCAGGATTTTAAAAAGGCATGTCCGGTGGTAAGATAGACACGGACATGTCTTTTTTCTTTCTGCCGGAATTTCTGCCGGCGGATTTTCACCGCACGGATTCTGAGGAAAATCATGAAAAAGAATCAGTTTTTTGCTATGCTCAGCCGCATGAAATATATCAACCGCTGGGGGCTGATGCGCAACACAAGACAGGAAAACAACTGCGAGCACTCTCTGGAGACGGCCTATATCGCCCACGCACTGGGACTTATCGCAAACCGATATTTCGGGAAGCATCTGGATGCACAGCGTCTTGCAGTTCTGGGAATGTACCACGATGTGACGGAAATCATCACGGGGGACATGCCGACGCCGGTCAAATACTACAGTCCGGTGATCCGTCAGGCCTACGCAGGTGTAGAGCAGGTAGCAAGGGATCAGCTGCTGGAGGGCCTTCCGGAAGAAATGCGGGAGGATTACAGGCCGCTTCTGATGCCGACCGAAGAAGAAAAGGAACTCTGGAAATATGTCAAGGCAGCCGACAGCATCAGCGCGTATCTCAAGTGTATCGAAGAGCGCAACATGGGCAATGAAGACTTCCGGGATGCAGAACAGTCAATCCGGGAGAAAATTCAAAACATGCATCTGCCGGAGGCGGAATTTTTTATAGAGCATTTTCTGCCGGCCTACGAGGGAACACTGGACGAGTCGGGAGAGCAGGAGAGTTAAAGACGCATGGACAGATATGTATTTATTGCCGAAAAGCCCAGTGTGGCAAGACAGTTTGCCGATGCGCTGCATCTGAAATTCAATAAGCGGGACGGGTATCTCGAGTCGGAAAATACCATCGTCACCTGGTGCGTAGGCCATCTGGTCACGATGTCGTATCCGGAGAGCTATGACCCGAAGCTGAAGAAGTGGTCATTTGACACGCTTCCATTCATTCCGGAGACGTTTAAATACGAAGTCATCAAAGATGTGCGGAAGCAGTTCGAAATCGTAAAGAAAATTCTGACGCGGGACGACGTACGGAGAATTTATGTCTGCACGGATTCCGGGCGTGAAGGCGAGTACATCTACCGGCTGGTGCGCCAGGAGGCCGGTGTCACCGGCAAGGATGAGCGCCGTGTCTGGATCGATTCCCAGACGGAAGAAGAGATCCACAGAGGAATCAAAGAGGCAAAACCGGAAAGCAAATATGACAGTCTGGCGGACGCGGCATATCTGCGCGCGAAAGAAGATTACCTGATGGGAATCAATTTTTCGCGGGCAATGACACTCAAATACGGAAATGGAATGGCTTCATTTCTGCACCGCAAATATGCCGTCATCTCCATCGGACGGGTCATGACCTGCGTGCTCGGTATGGTTGTCCGTCGCGAAAGAGAGATCCGAAAGTTTGTTCCGGAGACATTCTACCGGGTCAGCGCAAAGACGGAGCCGGGATTTGAAGCAGACTGGAAACTGAATGAAAGAAGCGCATACGCCGGCGACCCGCAGCTTTACCGGGACAGCGGATTCAAGAAAAAAGAAAAGGCCGAAGAGATGATTAGAAGCCTTGCATCCGGCGGATATCCGGTGCAGGGAGTTATCAGCGCATTTTCCAACCGGCAGGAGATTCAGAATCCGCCGCTGCTCTACAACCTGGCGGAAATCCAGAATGACTGCTCGAAGCGGTTTCACATCAGCCCGGACCAGACGCTTCAGATCATACAGGAACTGTATGAAAAGCGGCTTGTGACGTATCCGCGGACCGATGCGCGTGTGCTTTCCAGTGCCGTCGCAAAAGAAATCAACCGGAATATCCGGGGCCTGGTATCACTTTCCGGAACGGACATCAGCACTGCTGCCGGGCAGATCCTGAAGGCGGACGACTGGAAAAAGATCGGCAAGACGCGCTACACCAACGACAAACTGATCACTGATCACTATGCCATCATTCCGACCGGAAATACCGGGGGCGCGGGCAGTCTTGACAGCCTGAAACGCCGGGTTTACGAACTCATCTGCCGGCGGTTTCTCTCGATTTTCATGCCGCCTGCAAAGTACCGCAAGATTGCCCTGACGATCGATGTTCCGAATGGAGAGCATATGGAAACTTTTACGGCTTCCGTGCGGGTGCTCACTGACCCGGGCTACCGTATCATCGCAGGTCTGACGGATAAAGACGATGCCGGCAGCTTAAAAGCGAAAGAAGAGACAGGGAGCGTTGCTGTCCCCGCGGCCCCGGCTGCCTTGCAAAGGCTACGCAAAGGGGATAAAATCAATATACTTGCATTTGCCGTCCGCGAGGGACAGACAACACCTCCGAGGCGGTATACGACAGGTTCCATGATTCTTGCCATGGAGAACGCGGGACAGCTGATCGAAGATGAGGAGCTGCGGGAACAGATCAAGGGATCCGGAATCGGGACGAGTGCAACGCGCGCGGAGATACTCAGCAAGCTGGAGCGGATCCGGTATCTTTCTGTCAACAAGAAGACACAGGTGATGAAACCGACATTATACGGCGAGATGGTCTATGACGCCGTTGATGTCTCGATGCGGCAGATGCTGAATCCGGAGCTGACGGCCAGCTGGGAGAAGGGACTCACGATGGTTGCGGAAGGCACGATCGGGGAGGATGAGTACATGGACAAGCTGAAAAACTTCATCATCCGCAGAACCGATCAGGTGAAGCAGGCGGCAAACCAGGGGCAGCTGCAGAGAATGTATGCAGCGGATGCCGCGTACTACAAAAAGGGATCAAGTAAAACGGGAGAATAAACATGTGCGGAATTGTTGGGTACATCGGGACTAAAGACTGTGTTGATATCCTGATCGAGTCTTTGTCGCGTCTGGAGTACAGGGGATATGATTCGTCGGGCGTGGCCGTTGCAGGTCCGGAAGGCATTCAGGTGCGAAAGGCGGCCGGGCGGCTCGCCAATCTGCGGCGCAGGATGCAGGAAGAAGGAAAGCCGGAAGGACACGCCGGGATCGGCCACACGCGGTGGGCGACACACGGTGCACCGTCGGATGTCAACGCGCATCCGCAGGGCACAGGAAATGTCATGCTTGTGCACAACGGCATCATCGAGAACTACCGTGAGATCGAAGAATTTCTCGTGGAAAAGGGCTACACATTTACATCCGAGACGGATACCGAGAGAGCGGCCTGCCTGATCGACTGGTACTACCAGAAGAACGGACGCAAGCCGCAGGAAGCGCTGCGCGAGGCGCTTGGTGTGATCCGCGGCTCGTATGCATTTGCCATTTTGTTCCGGGATTTCCCGGACAGGCTGTACGCTGTGCGCTGCGAGAGCCCTCTTGTCATCGGACAGGGCGACGGTGAGAACTTTATCGGTTCAGATGTAACTTCATTTATTTCCTATACCAAGAAGTATTATCTTCTGGAAAAGAACGAGATCGCTGAGATCAGGGCGGACGGTATCACCATCCGTGATCTTGACGGTCAGATCGTGGAAAAGAAGATCCAGATAGCAGACTGGGATGTGTCCGCGGCCGAAAAGGGCGGATATCCGCACTTCATGCTCAAGGAGATCCATGAACAGCCGGAGGCGGTCCGCGCGACCATCAGTCCCCGCATCCGGAACGGTCTGCCGTGGCTGGAAGGCGACGGGATTGACACAGACAAGCTTCCGAAATACAGAAAGCTGTTCTTTGTCGCATGCGGCACGGCCATGCACGCCGGAATGGTCGCAAAATATGTCATTGAGAGCATCGCGGGAGTGGAAGTGACCGTCGATGTGGCGTCGGAATTCCGCTACCGCGATCCGCTGATCACAAAGGACGATTTGTTTGTGGCTATTTCCCAGTCGGGCGAGACGGCTGACACGCTGGCGGCACTCCGGCTGGCGAAGGAAAAAGGCGCTGATACGATCGGAATCGTCAACGTAGTCGGTTCTTCCATCGCCAGAGAAGTGGATCACGTTATCTACACTTATGCGGGACCGGAGATTTCCGTCGCTTCGACCAAGGCGTATATGGTTCAGATCGCTGTGGTATATCTCTTCGCGATGGAGCTGGCACTTAAGAAAGGCTCGATTTCCCGCTCGCAGTGCGAGGCGGCCATTTCCCACCTTCAGGAGATGCCGGATGTGATCGCGCAGGTTCTCGAGGACAAGGACACCTGTTCGATGATCGCGTCCCGCATCATGAACGCAGAGAGTCTGCTTTACATCGGCAGAGGTCTTGATTATGCGCTCAGCATGGAAGGATCGCTTAAGCTCAAGGAAATTTCGTACATCCACTCCGAGTCGTACGCCGCCGGAGAGCTCAAACACGGAACCATCAGTCTGGTGACCGAGGGCATGCCGGTCATCGCTGTTGCGACCCAGAAGCGCATTATCGAAAAGACCATCAGCAATATCAAGGAAGTAAAGGCCAGAGGCGCGAAAGTGGTTCTGATCTGCGCACCGGAAGTCGAGGTCGGAAAGGACGTGGCAGACTATATCATCCATCTGCCGAAGACGGACGATATATTCTACCCGATGGCGGCTGCCGTTCCGATGCAGCTGATCGCTTACTACTGCTCGGCTCTCAAGGGCAATGACGTCGACAAGCCCCGCAATCTCGCAAAGTCGGTGACAGTAGAATAATTGCAAAGGAAGTCATGGAAAATGAACGAGAAGCTCAAGATTACAGAACTTTTTGACCTCACTGCTTCGGCGGCGGGAGAATATCTGAAAAAGTACACCTACCCGTGGGAGGCGCTTGCAGACATCGCATCGATTATCCGCGAAATCGGCGCGAAGCTTCCAGAGGAAGAATACGACAAGCGCGGAGAGGAAATCTGGATTCACAAGAGCGCACATGTATTTGACTCCGCCTATATTGCGGGCCCGTGCATCATCGGACCGCGCACGGAGGTCCGTCAGTGCGCGTTTATCCGCGGCAAGGCTCTTGTGGGAGCAGACTGTGTCGTCGGGAACTCCACGGAGCTTAAGAATGTCATTCTGTTTGACCATGTGCAGGTGCCTCACTACAACTATGTGGGCGACTCGATTCTGGGAACATGGTCCCATATGGGCGCCGGTTCCATCACTTCAAACGTCAAATCGGACAAGAAGCTGATTGTGATCAAGGGACCTGATGGAAACATCGAAACAGGCATCAAAAAGATCGGCGCGTTTCTGGGCGATCATGTCGAGATCGGATGCGGGTCCGTCCTGAATCCGGGAACAATTGTGGGGCGCGGCAGCAATGTCTATCCGCTCTCAAGTGTCCGCGGTTACGTTCCGGAAAAGAGCATCTACAAGAAAGCTTCTGAGATCGCGGCAAAACGGGAAGAATGACAGACCGGCAAGGCAGTGTCTGATATTTTCATAAATGGCAGTGACTTTGTACAGAAAGTAAAATAAGAGCTTTCTGTCCTGGATATGCTTAATGCACAAACCGGGGCGGAAAGCTCTTATATTTTTATGTGGCGGAAATTTTATGCCTCCTGCACGGCCGGCTGGGTATTGAGCTCTTTTTCGCGCAGATTTCTGCCGGCCTGTGTGAGCATCAGCTTGATGCGGTTGAGCTGATTGACCTCGGATGCACCCGGGTCATAGTCGATGGCGATAATGTTTGATCCCGGGTATTTTGCCTTGAGCGGTTTGATGACGCCCTTGCCCACGATGTGGTTCGGGAGACATCCGAACGGCTGACAGCAGACGATATTCGGAACACCGCTCTTGATAAGCTCGATCATCTCACCGGGGAGAAGCCATCCTTCGCCGGTCTGATTGTTCAGCGAAACAAGCTGACTGGCTTCCTTTGCCGTTTCATCCACATCCGACCACGGTGTGAATCGGCTGCTTTCGGCCAGCGCTTTGTTGGCAGACTTGCGGATGTGCTCGATGAAGCGGAGCACAGCCTCGGAAATCACTTCGGATTTCTTCGGAGTCAGAAGGTTGTCATGCTTGTAGCGCTGATTGCGCAGGCAGTAGAACATAAATCCCATCAGATCCGGAACGACAGCCTCGGCACCCTCTTTTTCGAGCAGATCCACGATGTGGTTGTTGGCGCTCGGCAAGAACTTTACAAGAATTTCGCCGACGACGCCGACTTTCGGCTTTACCTCATCCGTGAGCGGAATCTGGTCGAATTCACGGATCATCTGACCGGAGTACTCGTTGAAATCGCGGAACGTAACCTTGGGCTGCGTGAGCTGGCGAACCAGGATGTTTTTCCATTTGTCATGGAGCGCGTTGACGGAGCCAGGTTCTTTTTCGTACGGCCTTGTGCGGTAGATGACTTTCATCAGGATATCGCCGTAAAGCAGAGCCATGAGAGCTTTTTTGGCTTCTTCAAGTGTATAGGTGAAGCCTGAGTTGGTCTCAAGGCCCTGGGCGCTCATGGAGATGACCGGGATGTATTCGAGGTGGCACTTCACGAGGGCGCGGCGGATGAATCCGATGTAGTTGGACGCGCGGCAGCCGCCGCCGGTCTGGGTGATCAGCAGGGCGATCTTGTGCGTGTCGTACTTGCCGGAGAGAACGGCGCTCATCAGCTGACCGACAACCATCATGGACGGATAGCAGGCATCGTTGTTTACATAGCGTGTTCCTGTGTCGATGGCGGTGCGGTTGTCGTTGTCAAGCACTTCGATGTTATAGCCGCAGGATGAGAGAGCCGGAGCCAGAAGTTCGAAATGAATCGGAGACATCTGAGGCGCCAGGATCGTGTATTTCTCCCGCATCGGCTTTGTGAATTCCGGCCGGGCAAAGGCAGCGGACCGTACATGCTGTCCCTTTACCGGGTGCATGTCGCGCACGCGCAGAGCGGCCAGAAGCGAGCGGATACGGATGCGGGCGGCACCGAGGTTGTTGACTTCGTCGATCTTGAGGACAGTGTAGATCTTGCCGGATTTCCGCAGGATCTCGCTGACTTCGTCGGTCGTCACGGCGTCCAGGCCGCAGCCGAAGGAGTTGAGCTGGATCAGATCCAGGTTCTTCGTGGTGCGGACGTAGCTTGCCGCTGCGTACAGACGGGAGTGATAGGCCCACTGGTCCATTGCGATCAGAGGACGGTCGACATGTCCGAGGTGGGAGATGGAGTCCTCTGTCAGGACAGCCACGCCGTAGGAGTTGATGAGCTCCGGAATACCATGGTTGATCTCCGGATCGACGTGGTACGGACGGCCGGCCAGCACGATGCCGCGCTGATGCGTCTCATCAAGCATCTTGATAACTTCCTCACCCTTGTGATGAATATCTTCTTTGGATTTCATCTGCTCCGCCCATGCCTCGTGAACGGCTTCGCGGATTTCTTTCTTCGGAATATCCGGGAATTCTTCCGTCAGGCGGATGCGCAGCTTTTCCTCGCTCTCAAAGGACAGGAACGGATTGCGGAAATCGATGTGCTCTGTCTTCAGGTCTTCGACGTTGTTCTTGATATTCTCCGCGTAAGAAGTCACGATCGGGCAGTTGTAGTGATTGTTGGACGTCTTGATCTCCTGGTGCTCATACGGGATGCACGGGTACCAGATGAACTTTATGCCGTTCTTGATCAGCCACATGATGTGTCCGTGCGTGATCTTTGCCGGATAACATTCGGACTCCGACGGAATGGATTCGATTCCGAGATCATAAATCTTGCGGTTGGAAGCCGGAGAAAGAATAACGCGGTACCCCAGCTTCGTGAAGAACGTGAACCAGAACGGATAGTTCTCATACATGTTCAGAGCTCTCGGAATTCCGACCGTACCGCGCGGCGCCTTGTCCGCTGACAGCGGGATATAGTCAAAAAGCCGGTGGAGCTTGTACTCGAACAGGTTCGGCAGATGATCCTTCTTCTTGGCAATGCCAAGGCCGCGCTCGCAGCGGTTGCCCGTGATGAACTGACGTCCGCCGGAGAAGCGGTTGATTGTCAGATGACAGCTGTTGGTGCAGCCGTGGCAGCGCGCAAGCTTTGTCGTGTACGTGAGGGCGTTGATCTGCTCGATGGAGAGCATGGAAGACTTCTTTCCCTCCACATAGCGTTCTCTGGCGATCAGACCGGCGCCGAACGCACCCATGATGCCCGCGATGTCCGGGCGGATGACATCCATGCCCGTGATTTTTTCAAATGCGCGCAGAACGGCATCGTTGTAAAATGTACCGCCCTGGACCACGATGTGCGAACCGAGCTCCTTCGGATCCGAAATCTTGATAACCTTGTACAGCGCATTCTTGATGACCGAATACGCGAGACCGGCGGAGATATCCGATACTCCTGCGCCTTCCTTCTGGGCCTGCTTTACCTTCGAGTTCATGAAGACTGTGCAGCGCGTGCCCAGATCAATCGGATGTTTTGCAAAAAGCGCCTCTTTTGCAAAGTCCCGGACATCAAGGTTCAGAGACCTGGCAAATGTCTCAATAAACGATCCACAGCCGGAAGAGCATGCTTCGTTTAGCATCACCGAGTCAACACTCTTGTCGCGGATCTTGATGCATTTCATGTCCTGTCCGCCGATATCGATGATGCAGTCTACGTCCGGCTGGAAGAACGCCGCCGCATAGTAATGGGCGACCGTCTCGACCTCGCCCTCGTCGAGCATCAGGGCGGACTTGAGCAGTGCCTCGCCGTACCCGGTAGAGCAGGCGCAGGCGATTTCGGCGTCAGCCGGCTTGATGGCATAGATTTCCTTCAGCGACTTTATGGCCGTGGCAATCGGCGAGCCGTTGTTGTTGGAATAGAAAGAGTACAGAAGTTTTCCGTCCTCACCGACCACCGCCAGTTTGGTTGTCGTGGAGCCGGCATCGATGCCTAAGTAGCATCTGCCGTGATAGCTGGCAAGATCGCCCTTTACAACCTGTGCCTTCGCGTGGCGCGTCTGGAACTGTTCATAGGCCTTCTGATCGGCAAAAAGAGGCTCCATGCGCTGTACTTCAAATTCAAGCTTGACCTTGCCGCGCAGCCTTTCAATCATCTGCTCGACCGGATAGTGAATATCCTGATGGAAGTTCATGGCCGAACCGATCGCGGCGAACAGATGTGAATTTTCCGGCGCAATGATCTGGTCCGGCTTCAGCGAGAGCGTGCGGATAAATGCGTTGCGCAGCTCCGGCAGGAAGTGGAGCGGACCGCCAAGGAACGCCACGTTGCCGCGGATCGGCTTGCCGCATGCCAGACCGGATATGGTCTGTTCCACGACAGCCTGGAAAATGGAGGCCGAAAGGTCTTCCTTTGTGGCGCCTTCATTGATCAGCGGCTGAATGTCAGACTTGGCGAAAACGCCGCAGCGCGCCGCGATCGGGTAGATGGATTTGTAATTTTTCGCATATTCATTGAGACCCGCTGCGTCCGTCTGAAGCAGCGTGGCCATCTGATCGATGAAAGAACCGGTTCCGCCGGCGCAGATACCATTCATGCGCTGGTCGATGCCGTTTGTGAAATAAATGATCTTGGCGTCTTCGCCGCCCAGCTCAATGGCCACATCGCACTGCGGCGCATAATCCTTGAGCGATGTCGCGACCGCGACAACCTCCTGAAAGAACGGTACGCCCAGATGCTTTGCGAGGGTGAGACCGCCGGATCCGGTGATGACCGGATACATCTCGTAGGGACCGAGTTTTTCCACGGATTCTTCCAGCAGATGCTGGAGTGTTTCCTGAACATTTGCGAAATGTCTCTGATAGTCCGAAAATACGATGTCGTTTGAATTGTATTTAAGGACGGCGATTTTTACGGTTGTAGAACCGATGTCGATGCCGACCCTGTATTTGTTCTCTTCTGTGTTCTGAATCTTTGCCGTTGTTTCCATGAATTACCCCGGATGCAGGGAGAAAGTGTCCTGCAGAACTGATGTTTTGTATAAAATCTGCTATATTATAAGAATTCTTCCGAGGCTTTGCAATTAGACATCATTGCCTCATTGTCCCGAATGCAAAGTCCGGAAAAGCGCGGAAAATGAGGCTGTGCGCCTGATTGGTGCCGCTTTATAATTTATTTGTGAAGTTTTGCATAAGAAAGGCATAAATTGTATGACATCTTCTGGATGGAACCAAAATAAAAGAGGACTGAAGCGTTTTGCCATCAGCGGACTGATGCGGTGGATCGTCGCCGGATACGCGATCGGCTATTTTCTCTCCCTGTTCGGGCTTAACAGCTGGCTCACGCTGAATCCGGCCCTCATCTTCCGGGGACAGATCTGGCGGATTGTAACCTTTCTGCTTATTCCGCCGGCTTCGGGCAGTATGTTCCTCCTGATCTTCATTCTGTATTTTTATTTGATGATCGGCGAGGCTCTGGAGAATTTCTGGGGCACGGTGAAGTTCAACGAGTATTATTTCGGCGGCGTGCTGATTCAGATCGCGGCGGCGCTTCTGATCTATCTTCTGACCGGAAACAATCTGATACTGTCGACATCGTACATCAATATGTCGCTGTTTCTTGCCTTCGCCGCGGAGGCGCCGGATACACAGATTCTGCTTTTCTTTATCCTGCCGGTGAAGATGATCTGGCTGGCCTGGATCGACGGAATCATCATTGCGCTGACCGTCATTTTCGGCATTTTGTCCGCATTTGTCACACTGCCGGCAGGACTTTTAAACGGTCTTGCCATGGCGGGGGTGTCGGCTTCGCCCGGCGCGGCGGCAGCGGCTGTGATCGGCCTGGCCAACTTTTTTATCTATATGGCCATCGAGTACAGAAAAAAGCGGCCGAATGATGTGCAGAGACAGTTCCGGGCGCAGATGAAGAAGGGACAGACGGCGGATGTGATTTCATTTGCCGAGGAAAAAAAGAAAAGGCAGCGCGGTGAAGGAGGCTTCGGACCGATGCAGCCTGTGGGAAAGGGCGGAACGCCGTACCGGCACCGCTGCGCGATCTGCGGGCGGACCGATGTGAGCGATCCGGATCTGGAATTCCGGTACTGCTCCAGGTGCGCCGGAAATTTCGAGTTCTGTCTGGATCATATCCGGACGCACCGGCACGTGACCGAGGAAGACCTGAAAGCCGGCAGAGGACCGGAGCCGCTCTGACTTTGCAGAGACTTGAAAAAGCTTCATGGCAAATGTCCCGGCAATCTGATATGATTAAATCACTGGATGTTGAAAAATCATTATGATACGTTAATTTCTCAACGGAGAAATGGAGGATGTCACAGAGATGACGAAAAAAACCAAGATTATCTGCACGATGGGACCGAATACAAATGACCGGGAACTGCTTAAGCAGATGGCGTTAAAAGGGATGGATATTGCCCGTTTCAACTTTTCGCACGGTGATCACAAGGAGCATCTGCACCGGCTTGAGCTTGTCCGCAGCGTGAGAGAGGAGCTTGGAATTCCGATCGCGACGCTTCTTGACACAAAGGGCCCGGAAATCCGCACCGGCGTCGTGCCCAATGATGGCAAGGTCGAGCTGAAGGAAGGCCAGAAGTTCACACTGACGACTGATGACTCCAGCATGACGGATGAAAATCACACATCCATCACCTACTCCGGTCTGGCACAGGATGTCTCGATCGGCGACACCATTCTGATTGATGACGGACTGATCGAACTGAAGGTTCTCAAGATCAGTCAGCCGGGTGAAATCCTCTGTGAAGTTGAAAACGGCGGCATGCTCGGATCCCGCAAAGGCATCAATGTCCCGAACGTATCCGTGCGGCTGCCCAATATCACGGATAAAGACAAAGAAGATATCCTCTTCGGAATCGATCAGGGGTTTGATTACATTGCGGCGTCTTTCGTGCGCAATGCGGCCTGCATCCGCGAGATCAAGGACCTTCTGTGGTCTCACAACGCAGATATTCCGGTTATCGCAAAGATCGAGAACTCCGAGGGTATCCGCAACATGGACGAAATCATCCGCACGGCGGACGGTGTCATGGTTGCCCGCGGTGATATGGGCGTGGAGATCCCGAGCGAGGATGTTCCGCATATTCAGAAAGAGCTGATTTCCCGCTGCAACAACGCCTACAAGACAGTTATCACGGCGACACAGATGCTCGACTCCATGATCCGCAATCCGCGCCCGACCCGCGCCGAGGTGACCGACGTCGCGAACGCGATCTACCAGGGGTCCGACTGCATCATGCTTTCCGGCGAGACCGCAAACGGCAAATATCCGCTGCAGGCGCTGCAGATGATGTCCAAGATCGCTTCCACGACAGAGAAGTATCTTCCGGATGAATCAGAAGAGATGCTCAAGGCTCACTCCAAGAGAGGAATCGCAAGCGCCGTATGCTCGGCGGTTGTTGAGACGGCCAAGAACCTGCATGCGAAGGCAATCATCTGCCCGTCCATGACCGGCTACACCGTGCGCACGATTTCCAAGCTGCGCCCGGCCTCCCTTATTATCGGATGCTCGCCGAATGAGCAGGTCCTCAGAAGAATGCAGATTTACTGGAACGTAAAGCCGGTCCGCACGACACAGGAAACTTCAACGGAGCTTGTGATCACCCACGCGATTGAGGCTTCGCTTCAGGAAGGACTGATCGAAGAAGGCGACACGGTCATCGTGAGCGCCGGTATCGCCAATGACAACCTGATCAAGGGCCGCACCAACATGATGCGGGTTGTGATGGTCTGAGGTGATTGAAAACAAAAGTTCAGACTGATAGAATAAAAAAAAGGCGGTGTCCGGAATATTCGTTCCGGACACCGCAGTCTATGACAAATGACAGAGAAGGAAAAAATCGATGCTGCTTTATGATGAACTGAAGGCGCGCGGTCTTGTCGCGCAGGTGACGGATGAAGACTATGTGAAGGATCTGATCAATACTGGAAAAGCCGTATTTTATATCGGCTTTGATCCGACGGCAGATTCGCTTCATGTCGGACATTTCATGGCGCTGTGCCTCATGAAGCGTCTTCAGATGAACGGTAACAAGCCGATCGCTCTGATGGGCGGCGGCACAGCGATGATCGGCGACCCGTCCGGCCGCACAGACATGCGCAAGATGATGTCGGTCGAGACGATTGACGCCAACGTGGCCGCTATCAAAAAGCAGGTATCCCGTTTCATCGATTTCAGCGATGGCAAGGCAATCCTGGCCAACAACGCTGACTGGCTGCGCAACCTGAATTTTCTGGATTTTATGCGCGATTACGGCGCACTGTTCTCCGTCAATGATATGCTTCGTGCAAGGGCGTATGTAAACCGCATGGCCAACGGGCTTTCGTTCCTCGAATTCTCCTACATGCTGATGCAGGCATATGACTTCCTTATGCTGTACAAGCTCTACGGCTGCAACTTCCAGTTCGGCGGCGACGATCAGTGGAGCAACATGCTGGCCGGAACCGATCTCATCCGCAAAAAGCTCGGCAAGAACGCAGCTGCCATGACGATCACACTTCTTTTGAAGCACGACGGCACCAAGATGGGCAAGACAGCAGGCGGTGCTCTGTGGCTTGATGCGAACAAGACATCACCGTATGAGTTTTATCAGTACTGGAGAAACATCGACGACGCAGATGTCATCAAGTGCCTCAAGATGCTGACATTCCTGCCGCTCGAGCAGATTCACGACATGGAAAGCTGGCAGGGTGCGGATCTCAACCGCGCAAAGGAAATTCTCGCCTTTGAGCTCACAAGTCAGGTTCACGGCAAAGAAGAAGCTGAGAAGGCACAGGAGGCTGCCAGATCACTGTTCTCAGGAAGCGGATATTCCGAGAATATGATGGAGTCGAAAGTGCCGGAAGGCAGTTTCAAGGACGGCGTCATCGACGCGATTTCGCTCCTCTGTGCGACCGGGGCTGTTTCGTCCCGTTCCGATGCGCGCCGCACGATTCAGCAGGGCGGCATGACGGTTGACGGTGAGAAAGTCACCGACATCGCCGAAGTATTCCCGATTGAAAAGTTCGAGAAAGGCGTCGTTGTTCAGAAGGGCAAGAAAACGTTCCGCAAGGTTGTACTCGGAAAGTAATTAAACTAAAAGCTGCTGCCGTCTGCCGGGAATCTGGTCCGGAGACTGCAGCAGCTTCTTTTTTTGTGTATATCCTTTTCACTCGACGCGGCGGATGCCGTCTATATTTGTCGATGCGACCATCGAATAGTTTGTGTAATAGATGACAAATCCGGGCTTTGCAGCCGGCGGCTTTTTGACTTCTTTTTTCCGGACGTAATCGACTTCCGCACTTGGAGAGTCCTGCGCTTTTGAGAAATGCGCGGCGAGTCTTGCCGCCTCTTCAAAGGTTGCGTCAGGCAGCTCTTTTCCCTGTGCGCGGACAATGACGTGTGAGCCCGGCATTTTCTTTGCGTGGAACCACCAGTCCGAGGGTGCGGCTGTCTTGAATGTCAGCATCTCATTCTGCTGATTGTTTTTTCCGACGTAAATGTCGAAGCCGTCGGACGAAACAAAGTGCATCGGAAGCGATTTGCCGGGACGGTCTTTTTTATTGGCACGGGCATGAATGTACCCGGAATCGGCCAGCTCCCGGCGCACGGCTGCGATGTCGCTTTCGGTCTCGGCCGCGGAAAGCGATACGAGAATCGACTCGAGGTGCTCGAGCTGTTCACGGGATTCCTGGATCAGCTTGGAATCGGCCTCCCAGGTTCGTTTGAGTTTGTTGTAGCGCTCAAAATAGTGGCTCGCATTCTCCTGGATTGTCTTTGACTTGTCGAGCGGGATCCTGATTTTCCGGTTGTTGTCATAGTAGTTCTCAACTTCGGCACTCTCTGCCCCGTCCGTGAGCGCATAGCTGTAGGCCTGCAGAAGCTCGCCGAACATGCGGTACCGGTCGCGTTTGGCCGTCGATTCCAGCTGTTTCTCCTGAATCGCAAGTTTTTTCCCGGTCCTCTCCAGAAGTGTCGTCACGATATGCCGCAGATCCGAGGTCTTCTGACGCATCCGGTCGCGCCGGTCGCGGGAAGCATAGTAGCGGCTCAGCAGTGTGCTGGGGCTGTCAAAAGCTTCGGCCTCCAGTCCCTCATACATGCGCATCGGCAGAACGGCATAGGCGAAATCTTCGCCATCGCGCCGGTAGAGAATCTGATGAAAATCTTCCTCCCGGATGCGGGCTGCCATCCCGGCAAATGCAGCAAAGACCGCTTCTTTTTCTGCATCATCCAGGGCAGATGCCGGGCGGGCCCCGTCGGCGCCGGCCTCAAAGGCAATTTCATCGGCGAGCATCGGCGAGAAGCCGGTCACGGAGGCGACGATTGCCTTTGAGAGGGGCAGCGGCTGGGAAAACACCCTCGCCTCAAAATCGGACTGTGTCAGCGTAAGCGGGTTGAGCTTGTCGTTTTCACCCGGCACGAAATACGGACGCCCCGGAAGTACTTCGCGCACCGAGCTCACAGACGCCGGAATCCGCTTGATGGCGTCAATGATTGTGCCGGTATCATCTGTCAGAATCAGGTTGCTGTATTTGCCCATGAATTCAGCGTTGAGACGGATGATCTTCAGATCCCCCATCTCGTCAAGATGTTCAAATGAAAAGATGAGAACGCGGTCCATTCCGGGCTGTGAAATCTGCGTGAGCCTGCCATTCCCGATTTTTTTGCGCAGCAGCATGCAGAAGGCAGGAGCCTGTTCCGGAGAAGGCTTGTTCTCGTCCAGAATCCGCACGAGCGGAAGAGAGGCGTTCACACTCAGCTGGACGCGCACAGTATCTGCCTTTGCAGTCAGATGTCCGTCATTGTCATACTGGTTATTTGTCTTAAATGTAAGAAGCAGTTCGTCACTTTCAGTCTGTGCGATGCGCGCGAGTCTGGCGCCCGTCAGGCGGGATGAAAGTTCACAGCGGACTGCAGCAGTCATGGTTCCGTCAAATGCCATAGTATTCCTCCGTCATTCGTACCTGTATCATACCATACTCCTTTTCGGACTGCCCGGTATTTGCTATAATACAGGACATATGAAGTACAGACAGGGAGAGCAGGGATAAATGGTCAGAAGTATGACGGGATTCGGACGCTGCGAGATCACCGAGGGCGGCCGCAAGGCTGTTGTGGAAATCAAATCGGTCAACCACAGATTCCTGGAGATGGCAGTCCGCATGCCGAAGAAACTTGGAAGTCTTGAGAACCGCGTCCGGGAAGAGATTAAAGCATACGCTTCAAGAGGCAAGATAGATGTAAGCGTAAGTTATGAAAACAATGAGGCGGCAGCGGTCAGACTGCAGTATAACCGGAGCGTGGCGCAGAATTATCTGGATATTTTTGCGCAGATGCAGTCGGATTTCGGGATGGAGAATTCCGTCGGACTGCTGGACCTCGCGTCGCTGCCGGATGTCATTACGGAACAGGAGCCGGAGACAGACGAGGAAGAGGTCTGGGCGTTTCTGAAGAAAGCGGTGGACGGGGCCGGCGAACAGTTCGCAAAGGTGCGTACAACAGAAGGAGAAAATCTTAAGAAGGATCTTCTGGGGAAAACAAGCGAGCTTTCAGCACTTCTTGACACAGTTGAGAAGAAGTCGCCGGAGATTGTCGACAGCTATGCAAAGAAGCTGAGAGAGCGCGTGAAGAGCGTGGCCTCGGAAGTGCCGGTGGATGAGAATCGTCTGGCGCAGGAAGTCGTGCTGTACGCGGACAAGATCTGTGTGGACGAAGAGATTGTAAGGCTGCGGAGCCATTTCTCACAGGTGCAGCAGACGCTTGAAGCAGGCGGCAGCGTCGGGAGAAAGCTCGACTTTATCGTTCAGGAGATGAACCTGGAGACCAATACGATCCTTTCGAAGATTGATGATATTTCGCTTTCCCAGACGGCTATCGAGATGAAGACGGGCATTGAGAAGATCCGTGAGCAGATTCAGAATCTGGAGTGATTCCGGACTTGCGTTTCTACCTTGTGCGTTCTATAATACTTCGGTGAATTTTGATTCTATACCGCTTTGTGTTTTTGTAATGGCGGAAAGAAAAGAGGCTTTATGGCTGACAGGGGACTGTTGATTGTGATTTCGGGATTTGCCGGGAGCGGCAAGGGAACTGTTGTGAAGCAGATTCTTGCAGACCGGCCGTACCGCTGTTCCCTGAGCACTTCGGTCACGACGCGGTCTCCGCGGCCGGGCGAAGAGGAAGGGGTCTCCTATTTCTTCCGGACAAATGAAGAATTCGAGCGCATGATCCGGGAAGGCGAGCTCATTGAGTACGCGCAGTACGTGAGTCATTACTACGGGACTCCGAAAGCGTGGGTTGAGCAGAAAATGAAAGAGGGCATCGATGTCATCCTGGAGATCGAGATTCAGGGCGCCATGAACATCAAAAAGATGTACCCGGATGCCGTTCTCATTTTCCTTATGCCGCCGGGGGCTTCCGAGCTTGAAAAGCGGCTCGTCGGACGGGGAACGGAAGACGCTGCCACTGTCCGGGCGAGACTGTCAAGGGCCTGCGAGGAAGCGCAGGGAATCGAAAATTACGATTATCTTGTTATTAACGATGAGGTTGAAGCGTGCGCCGGAAGGATTGAGACAATCGCTGACGCGGAGAGACTCAGGACAGGCCGGCAGGCGGATCAGATCCGTCAGATGCAGCAGGGACTTGAGAGATTCAGGGTTTAATGTAAGGAGAAAATGTATGTTACATCCGTCTTATACCGAACTGATGAACAAAATCAACAGTGATGTCGAGCCGGGCGAGCAGCCGCTCGTTGAGAGCCGCTATGCGATTGTGAAAGCGACAAGCGCAAGAGCCAGACAGATTATTGCTGCCCGCCACATCAAGGAAGAGCTTGACAAGGCGCAGAGAGAAGCAGCACAGGAGGGCAGAGTCATCGACGAGGATGATGAGGAAGCTCTCTACGAGCTGAAGCACAACCAGCTGATCACCCTGAAGATGGGCGAGCCGATGATTCCGGATTCCGACAACATGAAGCCGCTTTCCATTGCTGTGGAAGAGCTCTATGAAGGCAAGGTGCGGATTGTCGGCCAGACTGACGACACGCAGTAAGATTCATGAACAATGCCTGAGGCCTGCACGTTACGGCAGGCCTTTATTTTTTTCGCTGGGGAGGAAACGTGGCTGAAATCAACGATGAACACAAGATCCTGATGGTTTCTCTGGGGTGCGACAAAAATCTGGTCGATTCAGAGGAGATGCTCGGGCAGCTTCTGGGAAGCGGATATTCCATAACGGACAATGAGGATGAGGCGGAAGCTGTCATCGTGAATACCTGCTGTTTTATTGAGGATGCGAAGAAGGAAAGCATTGACACGATTCTTTCCATGGCGCATCTGAAGGAAGACGCAAAATGCAGGGCTCTGGTTGTCACCGGATGTCTCGGGCACCGCTATGCAAAGGAAATCGAGGAGAGTATCCCGGAAGTAGACGCGATCATGGGTACCTCTTCTGCCGACAAGATCCGGGATGTGCTGGATGATCTTCTGGGACGGAAGCAGACGGAGGAAAGAGCGAAACATCTGAAGACAGGCGAACCGGTTGTTGTCGTGGACAGCGCCGACAGAACGCCGCTGCCGCCTTCCCGTGTGATTACGACCGGCGGCTGGTACGAATATCTGAAGATCGCGGAAGGCTGCGACAAGCACTGCACCTACTGTGCGATTCCTTCTGTGCGCGGAAAGTATCGCAGCATTCCGGAAAATTATCTTCTGGCGCAGGCCAAGTATCTGGCTTCGCAGGGCGTGCGGGAACTGATTCTTGTCGCGCAGGAAACCATGCTTTACGGAACGGACATCACCGGCAGAAAAGAACTGCCGAAACTGCTGCACGATCTGGCTGCAATCGATGGAATTGACTGGATCCGGATCCTGTACTGCTATCCGGAAGAGATTACGGAAGATCTTATCTGCGCGATCAGACAGGAGCCGAAAGTCCTGCCATACCTTGATATGCCGGTACAGCACGCTTCTGACCGCATTTTGAAAAGAATGGCAAGGCGG
Source organism: uncultured Lachnospiraceae bacterium (assembly GCA_900314255.1). Taxonomy (GTDB): domain Bacteria; phylum Bacillota; class Clostridia; order Lachnospirales; family Lachnospiraceae; genus UBA4285. The sequence continues at coordinate 22,716 of OMUP01000178.1, forward strand.
ACTACCCGGGCAGATCTGGAGCAGATCATCCGGCACCTGCGGGAAGAAATTCCGGGAATCGCGCTGCGCACAACGCTCATCGTAGGCTTTCCGGGAGAGACAGATGAGGATTTCGAAGAACTTGTGACATTTGTCAAGGAGATGAAATTCGACAGACTCGGCGTGTTTACATATTCCCGCGAGGAGGGAACGCCGGCTGCGTCTTTCCCGGATCAGATTCCGGAAGAGGTGAAGCAGCAGCGCCGCGACACGATCATGGCACTTCAGCAGGAGATTTCGCGCGAAAAGAACCAGTCACTCGTCGGAAAGACGTTTGAGGTGATTACTGAAGGGTATCTGCCGGATGACGGCGTGTACACAGGCAGAACATACCGTGATGCGCCGGGAGTCGATGGTCTTGTGTTTTTCGAGTCCGATGCAGATCTTCTCTCCGGGACAATGGCCGATGTAAAAATAACCGGGGCTTCAGAATACGATTTAACTGGTATAATGACAGAAAGCACCGATTGAAAACTTGAGGGAGGATATTTGCATGAACCTGCCGAACAAACTGACGATGTGTCGCATTTTCATGATCCCGCTGTACCTTGTCTTTCTGTACATGGGGTGGAATATTCCGGCACTGATTGTGTTCATAGCGGCTTCACTGACCGATCTTGCGGACGGTAAGATCGCAAGAAGCCGGGGGCTTGTCACCAATTTCGGGAAATTCATGGACCCGCTGGCGGATAAGCTTCTTACTTGCTCGGCCATGATCGCGATGGTTGACATGGGGCGTCTTGAGGGCTGGATTGTGATCATCATCATCGCCCGGGAGTTCACCATCAGCGGTTTCCGCCTTGTGGCGGCCAGCAGCAATGTCGTGATCGCCGCCAATTACTGGGGGAAGTGGAAGACCGTCTTCCAGATGTCGATGGTTATTCTGCTGACAGCCGCGATTCCCGGGGCGTTCTTTGGCGTTCTCACGCAAATTGTAAAATATATCGCGGTCATTCTGACCGTTGTGTCACTTGTGATTTATCTCAGACAGAGCTGGTCTGTCATGAAAGAAGGCAGCTCAAAATGATCTCTCAGGCTCTTGAACTGAAGGAAACGGCATGTATCATCGTCACGACGCTGAAGGCCTGCGGCCGGCGGATGGCGACAGCCGAGTCTCTGACCGGCGGGCTGATTGCGGCGTCGATTATATCGATACCGGGCGCGTCGGAATGTCTGGAAGAGGGATATATTACATACTCGGATGCCGCAAAGTCCAAAATGCTCGGAATTCCGGCTGAAAATATCCGGGAGTGGAAAGCTGTCAGTGAGAATACAGCGCGGGCGATGGCGGAAATGGCCGCAAAGCTGGCTGACTGTGAGTACGGCGTGTCCGCAACCGGCGTGGCAGGACCGGATAAAGAGGACGGTCAGGATGTCGGAACTGTCTTTATCGGATGCTCGTATCCGGACGAAAACGGCGGCCGTGCCTGCGAGGTCCGCAGACTGTCCCTGTCCGGCACACGCAACGAGATACGGACCAGAACAGTTGTCCTTGCTCTCAAGCTTCTGCTGAGCCATATGCCGGCAAGACAGAAAGACCGGCGTTAAAGCGGCCTTATTACCAGTGATCGGTTGTATTGTTTCCGGATATATGCTATTCTTTTTGAAGGCATATATTCCGGATTTTTTCTTGACTGTTTTTATCAGGTGATTTACAATCAAATCGAACAAATGTTCTAAAAGGAGAGTTTGAATGGCTTCTTCAAATAAAACGAATACCGGCAGAGAAAGCGATGAAAAGCAGAAAGCGCTTGATGCCGCGATTGCCAACATTGAAAAGGAATTCGGAAAGGGCAGTGTCATGCGCCTCGGTGAGTCGGCTGCCGGACAGAATGTGGAGGCAGAGCCGACTGGATCGCTCAGCCTTGATATTGCGCTTGGTATCGGCGGCGTGCCCAAGGGCCGCGTGATTGAAATCTACGGCCCCGAGTCATCTGGCAAGACGACCGTGGCACTTCACATGGTAGCTGAGGTGCAGAAGCGCGGAGGAATCGCGGGGTTCATCGACGCAGAGCACGCCCTGGATCCCCGCTACGCCAAGAACATCGGCGTGGACATCGACAACCTGTACATCTCACAGCCGGACAGCGGTGAACAGGCCCTTGAGATAGCCGAGACCATGGTGCGCTCCGGCGCGGTGGACATCATCATCATCGATTCGGTTGCGGCACTTGTTCCCAAAGCGGAGATTGACGGCGACATGGGTGATGCTCATGTCGGGCTGCAGGCCAGACTCATGAGCCAGGCTCTCCGCAAACTTACACCGGTTGTCAGCAAGAGCAAGTGCATCGTCGTGTTCATCAATCAGCTGCGCGAGAAGGTCGGCATCGTATTCGGAAATCCGGAGACGACGACCGGCGGCCGGGCCCTGAAGTTCTATGCCTCGGTGCGGCTTGAAGTGCGCCGGACAGAGTCTATTAAACAAAACGGAGAAGTTATCGGCAACCATGTGCGCGTCAAGATCGTCAAGAACAAAGTCGCGCCGCCGTTCCGCGAGGCGGAGTTTGACATCATGTTCGGAAAGGGAATATCGCGCGAGGGCGATGTGCTGGATCTGGCCGTAAACTGCAACATCGTACAGAAATCCGGTGCGTGGTTTGCCTATAAGGGCGAAAAAATCGGCCAGGGCCGTGAGAATGCAAAGACATATCTGGCGGAGCATCCGGATGTGATGGAGGAGATCACACAGAAAGTTCGTGACTATTATCACATCGGCAATCCGGACGCAGGAAATACACTTCCGGAGGAGGAAGATCCGAAGACGGATCCGGAAGAGATTTCTTCGCCGGAAAGTGAGACGGGAGACTGAAATTGGAACATCAGGTTACGGAGATCCGGAAACTGACGAAGTCCAAAGTCCTTGTCACGGTCGATGATTCTGACACGATTCCTCTTTATACCGGGGAACTCAGGAAATATGCAATCCGAGAAAACGGGATGATCAGCCCGGATGTCTATGAAGGCATCCGGGCTGGTCTGTACAAGAGAGCACTCACCCGCTGCCTGCACCTGCTGAAGGAACGGGATTATCTTCAGGGCGAGGTTCAGATGAAGCTCAGACGCAGCGGCTATCCGGATGACATCATTGAAGCTGTGGAAGACACGCTGAGACGGGAACGCTTTCTGGATGATTCCCGGTATATCGGGAATTATCTGCAGTTTCACGGAAACGAAAAGAGCCGCAGGGCTGTCATGGATTTTCTGAAGCGCAAAGGAGCCGACCCGAAAGCAGTCGAAGAGGCATGCAGTGCATTTTACGAGGACAGTCCGGATTCACAGACAGAGCTGGCTCAAAGGCTTCTTCAAAAGAAGCTGCGAAGCGGTGAGACTCTTGAGGACTGGCAGACGCTGCAGAAAGCCAGAGGCTTTCTGTTTCGAAAGGGATTTTCTGCTGATACAATCGAAAAAGCGGTTCACGCAGTCCTTTTGGAAGAGAATCCGGATCAGCTCTGAGCCGGAGCTTTACGGTTGCGCTGACAGAAATCTTGACAGTGTATTAAATTCCGGTTAATATTTTAATGTTGTGTAATGCAACAAAACTTTATAGGAGGCGCTCTTGTGCTGTATGTAATTATCGCGGTCGTAACGGCTGTGATAGCAGCAGGGGCCGCTTGGTACGCAGCCAACAAGTCCAGAGACAGGAAGGATGCTGACGCCCTTCAAAGTGCTCAGACTAAGGCCAGGCAGATCATTGATGATGCTTTAAAGCAGGCTGATTCCACGAAAAAGGAAACCCTTCTCGCCGCCAAGGAAGAAGCTCTCCGCTCCAAGAATGAAGCAGAGAGAGAATTCCGCGAGAGACGGGCAGAAATTTCGAAGAATGAACATCGTGTTCAGAACAAGGAAGAGCAGCTTGACAAGAAGGCGGATTCTCTTGAGAAGCGCGAACAGGAACTTGCCAGAAAAGAAGACGACCTGAGTAAGGCAAGAAAACAAGTGGACACCCTCACGGCAAAGAGACTGCAGGAACTTGAACGAATTTCAGGTCTTACCTCCGAACAGGCAAAAGAAGTTTTGCTGAAATCTGTTGAAGAAAGTGTTAAGCACGACGCTGCTGTCATGATCAAGAACGTTGAGAGCAGAGCCAAGGAAGAAGCGGACAAAAAGGCAAGAGATATCGTCGTCGGTGCAATTCAGCGCTGCGCGATGGACAATGTCGCTGAAGCTACCATTTCGGTTGTCCAGCTTCCGAACGATGACATGAAGGGAAGGATCATCGGCCGTGAAGGCCGGAATATCCGTACACTTGAGACACTGACCGGCGTAGAACTGATTATCGATGACACACCGGATGCAGTTGTTCTCTCAGGATTTGATCCGATCCGCCGTGAAGTCGCCAGAATCGCACTGGAAAAGCTGATCGTCGACGGACGTATTCATCCGGCAAGAATTGAAGAGATGGTCGAGAAGGCAAGACGCGAAGTCGACCAGCTCATCAAAGAAGCCGGCGAGAATGCCGCACTGGAAGTCGGCGTGCACGGACTGAATCCGGAACTGATCAAACTGATCGGCCGCATGAAGTTCCGCACAAGCTACGGACAGAATGCACTGCAGCATTCCATCGAAGTTGCACAGCTGAGCGGCCTGATCGCTTCGGAGATCGGCGTCGATGTGAAGATGGCGAAACGCGCCGGACTTCTGCACGATATCGGCAAGTCGGTTGACCATGAGATCGAAGGAACTCATGTGCAGATCGGCGTGGATATCTGCAAGAAGTACAAAGAAAATCCGGTTATTATCAATGCCGTTGCAGCCCACCATGGAGACTGCGAGCCGGAGAGTCTGATCGCTGTGATCGTTCAGGCGGCCGATACAATTTCGGCAGCCCGTCCGGGAGCGAGAAGAGAAACCATGGAAGCTTACACAAACAGATTAAAGCAGCTTGAGGATATCACGAATTCCTTCAAGGGAGTTCAGAAATCCTATGCTATTCAGGCAGGTCGGGAAGTACGAGTTATGGTGATTCCGGAAGTCGTCAATGATAACGATATGGTTCTTCTGGCACACGATATTTCCAAGCAGATCGAAGATCAGATGGAGTATCCGGGGCAGATCAAAGTCAGCGTTATCAGAGAATCACGTGCAGTTGATTATGCTAAATAAGCTATCAGAAGACAAAGGAGTCCGGAAGGTTATAAACCTTCCGGACTTTTTAATTTGTCAGCTGCAGCAGGCAGGCGCCAGAAAAGAAAAGCTGCGGCGCATTGAGAAAGAAATGACAAATGGATGTTAATTTTCAAAAGAAAATGCTTAATATTCTTACATTACTTAATTGAAGCTTGCGTTTTTTCTTTTGCACCTGTATTGTAATGTATGTGCATCTGAAACATGAAGGAGGGATTAGAATGAAGTACACGGATATGACGACCGAAGAGTTAAAAGCACTTGAGACATCTCTGTTTGAAAAGTATGAAGATGCAAAAGCTGCAGGACTTAAACTTGACATGTCCAGAGGCAAGCCGGCACCGAATCAGCTGTCCATTTCAAGAGGACTTCTGGATGTTGTGAACTCGAAATCGGATCTTCATGCGGAGGACGGTACTGACTGCAGCAATTACGGCAATCTCACCGGCATCCCGGAGTGCAGAAGACTGCTCGCCCAGATGGTCGGCACAACGCCGGAACATGTATATGTATTCGGAGCTTCGAGCCTGAATATCATGTATGATCAGGTCGCAAGAAGTTTTCTTCACGGCGTCTGCGGATCCATCCCGTGGTGCCGCCTGGACGAAGTGAAATGGCTGTGCCCGGTTCCGGGCTATGACCGGCATTTCGGTGTGACTGAAAGCTTTGGCGTCAAGATGATCAATATCCCGATGCACGAAGACGGCCCGGATATGGATCTTGTTCAGAAATATGTAGAGAATGACCCGGCGGTCAAGGGAATCTGGTGCGTTCCGAAATATTCCAACCCGCAGGGATTTACTTATTCAGAGGAAACGGTAAGAAGATTTGCCGCTCTCAAGCCGGCTGCGGAAGACTTCCGGATCTACTGGGACAACGCTTACGCCGTTCATCACCTGTACGGGGATCACAAGCCGGACACACTGCCGGACATCATTTCGGAGTGCGAAAAAGCAGGCCATCCGGATATGGTCTATGAGTTCTTCTCGACCAGCAAAATCAGCTTCCCGGGAGCCGGAGTATCGGGCATCGCGTCATCTCTTGCAAACCTGCAAGATATCAAAAAGTATATGTCTGTCCAGATCATCGGACATGACAAGCTGAACCAGCTCAGACATGCCAGATTCTTCAAGGACGGTGCAGGAATTGAAGAACAGATGAAAAAACACGCAGAGTTTATCCGCCCGAAATTTGATGCGCTTCTCTCTGTCCTTGACAAGGAACTTTCCGGTACGGGAACCGGCAGCTGGACTCATCCGAACGGCGGGTATTTTGTCTCGTTTGACTCTGCTGAAAAGGGCTGCGCAAAAGAAATCGTGCGCCTGTGCGCAGAGGCAGGCGTGAAGCTGACCGGCGCAGGAGCAACGTATCCGTATCATAACGATCCGGATGACACCAATATACGGCTTGCACCGACATTCCCGACAGTCGCGGAACTCACCAAGGCAGCTGAAATCTTCACGGTATGCGTGAAGCTTGTGAGTGCAAGAAAAATTCTTGAGGAGAGAGCCTGATGAAAATCGGTTTCATCGGAATGGGAAATATGGGCAGAGCCATGGCTGCCGGCGCTATCCGCGCTTTCGGAGCCGAAAACTGCGTCTTTTCTGTTCCGGACCAGAAGCATGGAGAGAAGACAGCGGCCGAAACAGGCATGACATTTGTCATGACAAATGCAGAAGCCTCCTGTGCAGATATCGTCGTGCTTGCCGTAAAGCCGCAGGTCATGGCGGAAGTCACGAAAGAGATCAGGGACACCTTGCCGAAGGATGCAGTTGTCATTTCTCCGGCGCCTGGCATCTCTGTCGGGAGTCTTTGCGATATGCTCGGCGGCCATGAGAAGATTGTGCGTATCATGCCGAATCTCGCCGCAAAGGTGGGAGAGAGCATGACTGGTGTGACGTACGGTCAAGCCCTGCAGGAAGAAGACCGGAAGGCTGCCGAAACGTTTCTGACGTCGTTCGGCGGAGTGGTAGAAGTCTCCGAAAATCTAATGGATGCGGTTGTGTGCGTTTCAGGATCGTCTCCGGCGTATGTCTGCATTTTCATCGAGGCGCTTGCTGACAGCGCCGTGAAATACGGGATTTCGCGAAAAGATGCCGTGAAGATGGCGGCGCAGACTGTGCTCGGAACGGCAAAGCTGATCCTTGAGACAGGCGAAGATCCGGCGCTTGTCAAGAATGCCGTCTGCTCTCCGGCGGGAACAACGATTCAGGGTGTATCTGCGCTGGAAGAATACGGCTTCCGAAATGCTGTGATCAAGGCAACGGACGCCTGCTATAAAAAGTGCACGGAGATCAAATGACGGCAGCAAAAGATCCAAAGCAACATATCCGCAGAACCGGGCGCGAGGTCGTGTATCAGGGATCAATCCTGAAGTTCTGCAAAGACACGATTCAGACACCGGACGGGCGCACGGAATATTATGATTTCATCGATCACAGCCGGGCGGCCGCCTGTGTGGCGGTGAATAATGAGGGAAAGATTCTGCTGGTGCGGCAGTACCGGGAGGCGATCGACAGAATCGCAACAGAGATTCCGGCCGGCGGGATAAACAAAGGCGAGACGAGCATGCAGGCTGCAGCCAGAGAGCTTGAGGAGGAGACAGGGTACCGGGCAAGAAGCATCACGCCGCTGCTGTCCGAGATAACAGCCATTGCCTACTGCAATGAAGTGGTGGATGTTTTTCTGGCACAAGATCTTGAAAAGACAAGCCAGCATCTGGACCCGGATGAGTCAATCGCACCTCTCTTCCTGAGCCCGGAAGAATTTATCCGGGAAGTTTCAGAAGGGAATATCCAGGATTCCAAGACGATCGCAGCTGTCACGACCTGGATTGCCAGGCAGCTGGCAGAAATCAGACAGTAAAAAGAACCCGGGAGATCAGTCTGCTGTTCTCCCGGGTTCTTTTAACTTTTACATGTTCAGACTGTGTCGGCGATGTCGTAGATCAGTCTTTCTGTCTGATCCCAGCCGAGGCACGGGTCGGTGATGGATTTGCCGTAAACACCGTCGCCGATTTTCTGTGCACCGGGCTCGATGTAGCTTTCGATCATCAGCCCCTTGACAAAATCGTGTACGTCTTTTGAGTAGCTGCGGCTGTGCATGACTTCTTTTGCAATCCGGATCTGTTCGTAATACTGCTTGCCGGAGTTGCTGTGGTTCGTGTCGATAACGACAGCCGGATTTTCAAGGCCGCGCTGATGATACATTTTCATGAGCAGAACGATGTCTTCGTAGTGATAGTTCGTGATGTTCTGCCCG
>OMUP01000197.1 GCA_900314255.1 uncultured Lachnospiraceae bacterium
ATTAGGCAGCCTTTGCACCTGCTTTGGTTTTCTCTGTCAAAATCCATCGTTTAAGATACCTTCATAAGGAGGTATCCGATCATGGATAAGACAAAAGAAGCTGTTACACTGGCGGAATCCAAAGCCGTCGACCGGTTCCGCATGATCTCCCCGTTGCTGGAAGCCTCACTTGACGCGGCTGCCAGGAAAAATCTTCGGGAAAAGATCGCTGCTGACAATGACATCAGTACAAGAACTATCTACCGGTATGAGAAAGCCTACCAGAGTTCCGGATTCGCCGGGCTGAAGCCAGTCGACCGCTCGGGCATGGGAGCCGGAAAACTTCCGGAGAACTTCGATGAACTCCTCAGTCAGGCGATTCTTCTGAAACGGGAGGTCCCGAAGCGTTCGGTCAGCCAGATCATCCGTATCCTCGAACTCGAAGGAAGAGTTCCGGAGGGAGTGCTCAGGCGTTCCACCCTGCAGGATCACCTGTACGCCGCCGGTTACGGGCGCCGGCAGATGCTACAGTACACACAGGCGAGAAACAGCTCATCCAAACGCTTCTGCAAACCACACCGGATGATGCTCGTGCAGGGAGACATTAAATACGGACCACTTCTCCCGATCGGGAAGAAGGGAGCGAAGGTAAAAACCTATCTTTCTTCTGTCATCGATGACCATTCCCGCCTGATCCTCGCCTCGAAGTTTTATGCGGGTCAGGATGCCGTGATCGTCGAGGATACGCTGCACACTGCGATCACGAACTACGGAAGAATGGACGCCTGCTACTTTGACAATGGATCACAGTACGTCTCGAGACAGCTGAAGCTTTCCCTGAGCCGGCTCGGGATCACGATCCGGCATGCCCCTCTTCAGTCCGGGCGGTCAAAAGGAAAAATCGAAAAGTTTCACCAGGTCGTGGACAGCTTTCTCAGGGAAGCAAAACTGAAGAATGTCACCACCCTCGAAGAACTTAACCGGCTGTGGGGCGTTTTCCTCTGCGAGGAATATCAGAAGAGGCCACATGACGGGATCCGTGAGTACTACGAAAGCCTGGGCGCGTCTGTCTCCGCCGAAGGAATCACGCCCCAGCAGGAGTTTAACCGTGACACACGGCCGCTTGTTTTTCTAGATACGAATGTCGTGTCCGAAGCTTTCCTGCATCACGAAAAACGGCTGGTCGACAAAGGAGCCTGCATCAGCTTCCGTGGGAAACGATACGAGACAAAGCCTTCCCTGATCGGGGCCACAGTAGAGATTGCCTATGACCCGATGGCACCGGAGACGGTCACGGTATCCTATCCGGGCACCGGGCCTTTTACAGTCTCACCGCTGAAGATCGGGGAGTTCTGTGACAAGAATCCGACTCTTCCTGTCAGCATGCAGGAAGCAAAGCCGAAGACATCCCGTTACCTAGACGCAGCCGCTAAAAAGCATGAAGATTCCAGAGAACATCTCGCGGACGCGCTGTCATTCGCATCCTATGGGAAGGAGGCGGATGATCATGTATGAGTCTTTCTTCGGAATGAAGAACACTCCGTTCTCAAGGAATGTCCCTGCTGGTGCGCTGTACGAGCCGCCCGCTGTCGTAGAGACGCTTGGGAGACTCCGCTATGTCGCCGACCGGCAGCTTTTTGCGGTCGTCACAGCAGATGCCGGCTGTGGAAAGTCGACACTGATCCGGAAGTTTGCGGAATCGCTTCCTTCAGACAGATACATTTTTATGTATCTGTCTGATTCGAAGCTGACGCCGCGCTGGCTGTACAAGGGAATGCTCGACCAGCTCGGGCTGGAATCCCGTTTCTACCGCGGCGATTCCAAGCGGCAGATGCAGAAGCAGGTCGAGATCATCCGGACACTGGAACACAGGAAAGTCGTCTGCGTACTGGATGAGGCACATCTCCTTGAAAAGGAAACACTTGAGGAATTCCGCTTTCTCCTGAACTACCGGTTTGATTCCATGAGCCCGATGGCCCTGATCCTTGTAGGCCAGAGCGAGCTCTGGGACGAAAAACTCCGGTTGCAGCGCTACGCCGCTATCCGGCAGAGGATCGACATGAACTGCGTTCTCCCGCATCTCGACCGTTCGGAAACGGAAGAATACATCCATTCCCATCTCCGTTATGCGGAAGGCCCGGAGAATATCTTCACCGACAGCGCTATGGATGTCATCTTTCAGAACTCCGGCGGGATCATGCGGGTGATCAACCGGATCTGTGAGAAGAGCCTGATGTATGCCTTTCAGAAGCAGAAGCGCCTTATCGACGATCACATGGTGCAGTATGTCGTCGACCACGAGATGCTCTCGGGGAAGGAGGTGCGCTCATGAAGAGAGAACCCGACCCCAATGCCCTGCAGTACGCCATCGAAACGCTGGACCAGGATCTCGAACAGCGGATTCCGAAGAGGAGCCGTGAGTGGTATGAGTATCTCAAGCTCTGCGCGGTAAAGAGCACAGAGCTTCTTGAAAAGCAGAAGCAGAAAACATACGAGCTTCAGGCAGAACTGAGGGATCAGAAAGACTTCATCGAATGGATGCACCTGGGACAGTTCTTCCATCTATACCGTATCCTTCGAAGCCGGATCCCGTTCTTTGATCCGAACGCGGAGATGCCGGAAGCCATCAGTCGGATCGCAGAAGACTGGGAACGGAAATGGAACCAGAAGGAATCCTGATTTTCAAGGTGCGTGCGGCGCTCAGGCAGAACCAGAGCGCCTTATATAAAGCGAATTCAGTGACATGAAGTTCGGCAGAACCGAGACAAAAGATGCTGTCAGTTCAGAGACAAGTCACGGCGTCAGTAACACAGAAACCGCAAGCCCGGCAATCAATTACAGATCGTAAGCGCCTTATAAAACAGTGGATTGTACCTGTACCTTGAAAACTTCATAATC
>OMUP01000190.1 GCA_900314255.1 uncultured Lachnospiraceae bacterium
CAAAGACCGGCGCCTCGTCATACGGTCTCATGCTGTACACAAATAACTTCATATTCAATCCTCCTCATCCCTGCAGTTTACAGTTTTCCACGGCAAATGTCTCAGGACAGCTTTCTCAGAAATTCCTGCGTGCGGGCATTTTCCGGATGGTCGATGACGTCCTCCGGCTTTCCTTCCTCCACGATGACACCGCCGTCCATGAAGATGACGCGGTCTGCCACGCGGCGCGCAAAATCAATTTCATGCGTGACGATGACCATGGTCATGTGCTCCGCGGCGAGCTGCCGCATGACGCGCAGGATCCCGGCTGTGATCTCCGGATCAAGAGCAGAGGTCGGCTCGTCAAAGAAGAGCATCTTCGGATTCATGCACAGTGCTCTGGCGATGGCCACGCGCTGCTTCTGCCCGCCGGAGAGCTGTCCCGGATACGCACCGCCGCGGTCCGCGAGCCCCACCTTTTCGAGCAGAAACTTCGCCTGTTTCTTCACTTCCTCCGGGTCACGCTTCTGAACATGCACCGGCGCGTCACAGAGATTCTGCATCACCGTGAAGTGCGGGAAAAGGTTGAAATCCTGGAACACAAGTCCGAAATTGCTCTTGAGTTCCCGAAGCTCGGCCTCCGGTTTGTAGACGCAGGGGGCTGTATTTGTCATGGCGCTGATACCGTTGTAGGACAGGTCGCCGCCGTCCATTGTCTCCAGAAATGTCGCGCAGCGCAGCAGCGTGGATTTTCCGGATCCGGACGGCCCGATGATGACGACAACCTCTCCCTGCTCCACAGAAAGGGAGATATCAGAGAGCACCTCTTTGCCGTCAAAGCTCTTTTTCAGATGACTGATCGATAATACGGACATATCGGCTCTCCTTTATTCAAAGTAATTGAGTTTCTTCTCGATGCGGCCCATCACGAACTCAACGAGGAAGTTGAAAATGTAGTAGAACAGGCCGGCCGCAAACAGCGGCAGGATGTTGCTGCGCGTCGCCGCGATCTGCTTGGCGAGCGTGAACATTTCGGTGTAAGCCAGCGCAAATGCCAGGGATGTGTCCTTGACCAGAGTGATGACTTCGTTGGTCACCGGCGGCATTACCCGTCTCACCATCTGCGGGAAGATGATGCGGGTGAATGTCTGGCGTTTCGTGTAGCCCAGAACCTGGGCCGCCTCGCGCTGTCCCTTCGGCACGCCTTCAATGCCGGCGCGGAAGATTTCCGCGAAGTACGCCGCGTAGTTGACCGAGAATCCGATGATCACAGCCCAGAATCTCCACGAATTGGACAGGCTGATCCGGAATACATAGTACGGTCCGAAGAACACAACCAGCAGCTGCAGCATCAGCGGTGTTCCGCGCAGAATCGAGATGAATACGCGCGCAAACCAGTGCGGCACAGCATAGCGGGACATGCGCATGAACGTGACGAGCAGTCCGAGCGGAAGGGAAAAGATCAGTGTCAGGAAGAAAATCATGAGCGTCGCGCCGAAGCCCTGCAGAAGCTGTCTCATGATGTCCAGGAAATCTGACACGCCGAATCCACTGCTGCTCTCCGAGCTCTCCTGGCGCATCACCGCATCCGCGCCTTCTTTTCCGAGGCACACCGCGTCAGAAAGTCCCCACTCATCCGCGATCTCCTGAAACGTGCCGTCCGAGAGCATCTCGTTGAGCGTCGCCTGCACCTTGTCGCGCAGAGCCGTGTTGCCCTTCTTGAAGCCGATGCCGTAGTGCTCGCTGGAGACCTGTTCGGGGAGCAGGCGGAACTTTCCGCCGCTGTTGGCGAGCTGGTAGTTGGCTACACCGATGTCCAGGCAGACCGCGTCTGCCACACCGGACTCCAGGTTCATGAACGCGCTGTTGTAGTCGCTGACCTGCTGAAGCGAGGCAAAAGACGCCGCAAGCGCCTTGTTCTCGTCCGTCGCGTCTTCCCCGGTAAATGCAGCCAGGGCAGAAGAATCCTGCTGGACAATGACGGTCTTTCCTTTCAGATCGTCCAGCGACTGAATGGACGAGTCGCTTTTCACGGCCACAACCTGCGAGTTGTCGACGTATGCGCTCGACCAGGTGTACTCATCCTCGCGGCCGTCCATCGTGAATCCGTTCCAGATGCAGTCGATTGACCCGGAGTTCAGCTCCATATCCTTGGAGTTCCAGTCAATTGGCTGCTTGATCAGGGTCCAGCCGTTGCGGTCCGCCACTTCCTGTGCCAGCGACAGATCAAATCCAACGTACTCGCCGTTTTCGTCCTTGTAGCCGTACGGCGGAAACTCCGCGTCAAACCCGACGATAAATGTGTTGTCGTCATTGCCCGATCCGGAGGCCGCTCTCGCCTGGACGGCCGGCGTCATCACAGCGGCCGCCGCGAGAAGAAGGATCAGCGGAACGGTCCATTTTCTGTACGTATGTCTCATACTTCCTCATTTCAGCTCCTGTAAACACAGAGCAGATAAATTTGACAGAAGACGCGCCCTCACGCTCCTCCTGCCCCGTGTTCAACATTTTATCATATCAGTGTGATAAATTCCACGAAAGCACACATCAGCAAAAAAGCCACCGGAACCAGCCTTTTTGCTGATTCCGATGACTTTTGTGTGTTCTGATTATGCTGTTATTACTTTACTTCGTAGATCCAGCCTTCCGGTGCCTCAATCTCACCTTCCTGAATGCCCAGGAGTGTGCTTCTGAGTTTGCTCATAACCGGTCCCATCTCCTCCATTCCGTTGGAGAAGGTGTACTCCTTGCCGTGGTCATTGATCTGGCCGATCGGGGAGATAACGGCTGCTGTTCCGCACAGGCCGCACTCCTTGAACTCGCCGTCGTAAACCTCGGAGAGCTTTACCTTTCTTTCGTCGACCTTCATGCCGAGGTAATGCTCTGCCACATACTCAAGGCTTCTTCTGGTCACGGACGGAAGGATGCTGTCCGACTTCGGAACAACGAGATCGCCGTCCTGATTTACGAAAAGAATGTTGGCGCCGCCTGTCTCTTCGATGTATGTGCGGGTCGCCGGATCAAGGTAGATGTTCTCGGAGAATCCTTCCTTATGAGCGGTCACGATCGCATGAAGGCTCATCGCATAGTTCAGACCTGCCTTGATATTGCCGGTGCCGTGCGGTGCTGCACGGTCGAAATCCGAAATCTTAACGCGGATCGGTTTTGCGCCGCCCTTGAAATACGGGCCTACCGGTGTAGCAAAGATACGGAACTGATACTCGTCAGCCGGCTTTACGCCGATGACCGGGCTGATACCGAAAATATACGGGCGCAGATACAGTGTCGCACCGGTTCCGTACGGCGGAACCCACGCTTCGTTGGCCTTGATAACCTCAAGAACAGCCTTTACGAATCTGTCCTTCGGGAACGGCGGAATCTCGAGCCGCTTTGCGGAGTTGTACAGTCTCTCGGCGTTCAGATCCGGCCGGAATGTAACCGTGCGGCCGTCCTTTGTCGTATAAGCCTTCAGTCCTTCGAATACGGACTGAGAATACTGAAGCACACCTGCGTCCTCGCTCATGGTAATCATGCCGTCGTCTGAGAGACCGCCCTCATCCCATGCGCCATTCTTGTAATTTGCTACATACCGTTTGTCGGTCTTCATGTAGCTGAAACTCAGATTCGCCCAATCCAGATTTTTCTTTTCCATCTGCCCAGCTTCCTTTCCTGCATGTTCCCGGCGGCGGATCCCGCCTGGGTTTCCCCCGGTGTTTCCGACTGTCGATTTGGATAAATTATAATCTCGGCCGTTTCATTCGTCAACGCTTTAGCGGAAAGCCGGAAAGTTTCAGGCCAGCAGCGGCGTGAGCCGCTCCAGCATCGAGATGAGCCCCTGAAGGTATTCCTGGACATTTCCCGCCCGGCTCTCCGAGATTCTCCAGACAAAAATCCCGCCTTCTTTTCCCGGCGCGAATAGAACCGCGCCGCCGAACGCTGCGGCCGCCTTCTGTGCTTTTGCCGTGTCCGGCGTCGTCTGCGGCGTGAAGGCAAGCTGCGTGATCCAGTAGCGTCCTTCCCGCTTTCCCTTTACCTCGCAGACACCGACGGCGTGCGCCTTGGCCTTGACAAGCGCCGAGAGGAGCAGCTGGCGGGCCGGCGCCGGCACCACCCCGTAGCGGTCCGTCAGTTCGTCCTCCAGTGCCGTGAGCTCCTCCATACCCGTGAGCCTTGCAATCCGCTTGTACATCGTGAGCTTTTCCGCCTCGGTCCGGATGTAGTTTTCCGGCATGTACGCGTCCACCGGAAGTGCCAGCCGCGTCTCGAACTCATACGGAATCTTTTCGCCTTTCAGCTTTGCCACGGCTGTGTTGAGCATTTTGCAGTACAGGTCGTACCCGATGGCCTCGGTCATGCCGTGCTGCATTGTCCCCAGCACGTCGCCGGCGCCGCGGATTTCCAGATCCTTCATCGCCAGACGGTATCCGCTGCCCAGATCCGAAAACTCACGCATGGCATTCAGACGCTTCTCCGCCTGGTCGCTCACCTGCTTTTCCCGGCTGTAGAACAGGAACGCATACGACGTCCGGCTGGTCCGGCCCACGCGCCCCCGCAGCTGATACAGCTGGGACAGCCCCAGTTTCGTGGCGTCGTCGATGATGATGGTGTTGCAGTTTCCGATGTCCACCCCCGACTCGATGATCGTCGTGGACACCAGCACATCAATCTCACCGTTGACGAAGTCTTCCATGATCTTTTCCAGCTGCCGCTTGTCCATCTGCCCGTGGGCATAAACCACATTTGCCTCCGGAACCAGTGCGCGCACCTGGTCAGTCACCTCGACGATATTGTTCACCCGGTTGTGCACGAAATACACCTGCCCGCCGCGCCCCAGCTCCCGCCGGATGGCGTCCCGGATCATGTCCGGATCCAGAGCCGTGACAAATGTCTGAATCGGCAGCCGGTCCACCGGCGGCTCTTCGAGCACGCTCATATCCCGGATTCCCGCCAGGCTCATGTGCAGCGACCGCGGAATCGGCGTCGCGGACAGCGACAGAACATCGACATTCGCGCGCAGATTCTTGATCTTTTCCTTCTGCCTCACGCCGAAGCGCTGTTCCTCGTCGATGACAAGCAGTCCCAGGTCCTTGAAGGTGACATCCTTTGAGAGAAGGCGGTGCGTCCCGATGACAATATCCACCGTGCCGTCCTTCAGCGCCTTTACTGTCTCCTTGTTCTGGGCCGCCGTGCGGAAGCTCGAGAGCTGTGCGATCCGGACCGGAAAATGTTCCATTCTCTGCAGAAATGTGTTGTAGTGCTGGTCGCACAGAATCGTGGTCGGCGCCAGCATCGCCACCTGTTTCCCGTCCTGCACGGCCTTGAACGCCGCCCGCAGCGCGATCTCGGTCTTGCCGAATCCCACGTCGCCGCAGATCAGCCGGTCCATAATCCGCGGGCTCTCCATGTCCGTCTTCACGTCCGCGATGGCCTTCAGCTGGTCGCCCGTCTCCTCGTAGGGGAACATTTCCTCAAATTCCCGCTGCCACTCCGTGTCCGGTCCGAAGGCAAATCCCTTTTTGGTAAGTCTGGCTGCATACAGCTTCACCAGATCGTCTGCCACGGCTTCCGCCGACATCTTGGCCCGCGACTTGACGCGCTTCCACTCCGAGGTGCCAAGATCCGTGACTTTCGGCTTTCTGGCGCTGTCCGCCGCCGTGTATTTCTGCAGCCGGTCCAGCTGAGTCGCCGGGACCTGCACCGCCGCGCCTTTGGCGTACTCGATTCTGACGTAATCTTTCTCCACGCCGCCGAGACTGATGTGCACGATCCCGCGGTAGATGCCGATACCGTAGTCCTCGTGGACGACATAGTCCCCGACCGCAAGATCCTGATACGACGTCAGCGCCTCGCCGTTCTTCTCAGCGGCCGCTTTGCGCCGGCGCTCCTTTTTTCTCGTAAAAATATCGCTCTCCGCGATGACAAGAAACCGGAGCATCGGATACTCGTACCCGCCG
The DNA here is from genome assembly GCA_900314255.1 of uncultured Lachnospiraceae bacterium. Classification (GTDB taxonomy): domain Bacteria; phylum Bacillota; class Clostridia; order Lachnospirales; family Lachnospiraceae; genus UBA4285. Next base: position 5,934 of record OMUP01000190.1, read on the forward strand.
CTGATGTTCCCGTAGGTGACGAGAATGTGCCCCGGCAGGACCTCAGCGTCCGTGCCGCCGGACAAGGCCGGAAGTCCCGCCTCGTCAAGATCATCGGCAAGTCTCACCGCCCGCGACCGGCTCGCACACGCGACGATGCAGGTGTATTTCCGCTGCACATACCCGGTGAGATCTTTCTTCAGGTCCTCAAAGGAGTTCCCGTAATGGCTCACACTCCTTGCGTCCGCCCGCACATATGCGGCGATCTTAAAGCCTTCCGGCTGGGAGTCAAACGTAGCGGTGATCAGGCCGCGGTACCCGGCAAGTTCCCGGCTGATGTCTTCAAAAGAGCGCAGCAGGCCGGCCTGTCCGGCAAGCATCGTGCCGGACAGCAGTCTTGTCTTTGCACTCTCCGTGAATTCGCGGTACACGCCGTCCATCGTTTCCTTCAGACGAACCGCGTCATCAAGCGCGACCAGTGTCTTCTCCGGATCAAAGAAGCGCAGCAGCGACACGGGTTCTGCCGAAAACATCGGGAAGAACCGCCCGTAGCTGCGGGTGCGTTCCATTTCATCGACCAGATGTCTCAGGTGGTTGATCCGGTCCAGATCCGATTCGTCAAGGCTCCCTTTTTTCCCGTCTGTGATTCGCTTTTCAGCTTCCGCAGCCGATTTTCTTACCGCCGCCGTTCCGGACGCCATCTCATCGGAATCGAGCAGACATTCCTTTGCCGGAAACAGGCGGATCTCCGTCAGCATTTCGATGGATCTCTGACTCTGCACATCGAAATAGCGCAGCGAGTCGACTTCATCGTCAAAGAATTCGATCCGGACCGGCGTTTCTTCTGTGAACGGGAACACGTCGATGATATCGCCGCGGACAGCCATCTCTCCTGGTGATTCGACCATGGCGGCGCGCTCGTATCCATTTGCCGCGAGCTGTTCCTGCAGGGCAAGCGGATCGACGGACTGTCCTCTCCGGATCGTGACGGTGCTGTCTTCAAATTTCTGCGGCGGCGGGAGGAGATCCGCGAGCGCGTCGATCGTCGTGACAACCGTAAGAGGCCGCGGGTCTTTGCGCCGCCCGGCAAATCCGTCGAGAATCTGCGCGATGGCCGCGAGGCGTTCTCCTTCTGTCTGCTTGCCGTGCGTATCCGCCGCGTAGAAAAGAATGTCGCGCGCCGGATAGTAGATGGCTTCTGACCCGTATACGCGGCATTCTTCCGCGAAGCGGCGGGCCTTCACTTCCCCGGTCGTGACAAAAAGCCGCACCGGAAAATCTTCGGCCGCGGCATGAACAAATTCACATTTCTGCGTGTCAATGCAGCCGGAGGCAAGAGCCTGCACAGCCCGCTTCCGGTAGATTTCCCGCAGATCCTTGAGACCTGTCATCTCCTGAACAGGTTTCAGAAACGCATTCCTCACCATTCTTTCCTCATTTTCAGGGGACAGCTTATTCCCCGCGAACTCTTCACGCGTTGCAACGGTTCATGACGCTCTCGACGTCTGTGTCAAGAAGTGCCACGGCAGCCTTCGCCGCCCGCTCTCTTCCTTCCTTCATCTTCGCCTCATCTTCCGATGAGAAATGTGACAGCACCCAGTCGGCCAGATCCCAGCCGGCCGGCTTTGCGCCCACTCCGACCCGCACGCGCCGGAATTCCTGGCTCCCAAGACGCGCAATTATGCTCTTCATCCCGTTGTGCCCCCCGGCGGAGCCGCGGGGACGCACCCGGATTTTCCCCGGGGCGAGGTCGATGTCGTCGTAGATCACAATCAGATCCGACGGCTGAAGTTTGTAGTATGCCATGAGCGGCTGGATGCAGTCGCCGGAGAGATTCATGTAGGTGAGCGGCTTCACGAGGATGACCTTTTCGCCGTTGATCACGCCTTTGCCGACAAGTCCCTTCCATCTGGAGCGGTCCCAGCCGATCCCGTATTCTTCTGCGATGGCATCCATCACCGCAAAGCCGGTGTTGTGCCGCGTGCCGTCGTACTTTTTCTCCGGATTGCCCAGTCCCGCTATCACCTGCATCTTCTGTCCTCTTTCCCGATTACACAAAAAGCGCCCTCCCGGAAACCCGGGAGGTACGCCTCCTTAAACTTCATTACCTGATTCATACCGCTTCATGCCGCGGCTGCGGACTGTGCGCTCCTCACATGTAGATCGGATTGTCCTCGCGTACGATCTGCACTTCGTGCTCGCCGATGAACTTCGAGTCCGCCTTGATCGTGGAATTGCTCTCGACAATGCAGTTCTCGATATAGGCATTGTCTCCGATGTATGCATTGTTCAGAATGATGCTGTTCTTGATGACGGCGTTATTGCCGACATACACCTTCTTGAACAGAACCGAATTCTCGATTGTGCCGTTCACGATACATCCGGAGGAGATCAGGCTGTTCTTCACATGTGCGCCGAAATTGTACTTGGCCGGCGGAAGATCCTCGACCTTGGAGTACACATCCGGATACTGATGGAAGAAATAGTCGCGGACATCTTTCTTCAGGAAATCCATGTTGGTCTTGAAGTAAGCGTTGACCGTGGAGATATTGGCCCAGTAATCCTTCAGCTCGTATGCGTAGATCTTCTTGATGTTCTTGTAGCGGACCAGAATATCGCGCACGAATTCGTGTCTGTCTTCCTCTGCTGCCTTCTCGAGGAGCTCGATGAGCATCCGGCGGCGGATTACATACACACCGGTGGAAACCATGGAGAGACTCGTCTCCAGCGGCTTCTCATCGATATTGGTCACCCGGTTGTCATCCGTCATGGAAACCAGTCCGAAGCGGTTGATCTCGGAGCGGTCCTTCATATCCTTGACGACAATTGTGATGTCCGCGCGCTTCTCGACATGATACTCAAGTACCTTGTTGTAGTCCAGCTTGTAGACACCGTCGCCCGAAGCGATGACAACGTACGGCTCATGCGAGTGCTTCAGGAAGTCGATATTCTGATACAGAGAATCGGCAGTGCCGCGGTACCAGTTGTTGGACTCCGCCGTGATGGCCGGTGTAAATACGAACAGACCGCCCTGCTTGCGTCCGAAGTTCCACCACTTGGAGGAGCTTAAGTGTCTTGTCAGTGACTTTGCATTGTACTGCGTGATGACGGCAACCTTTCCGATGCCGGAATTGGTCATGTTGCTCAGTGCAAAATCGATCGCCCGGTAGGAACCTGCGATCGGCATGGCTGCCACCGCTCTTTTCTCTGTCAGTTCGCGCATCCGGCGGTTGTTTCCGCCGGCAAGAATAATACCAATCGCCTTCATGCCTGATCACCCGCCTTTATAATTGCGCCGCCGCTGGGCAGCTCTCCGTTTTTGTAGTCTTCCGGTGTCGTAACGCCGTCAATACAGGTATTCTTTCCGATGGTGACGCCGTCCGGAACCACAGCGTGATCGCCGATGGTGACAAGGCCGGAATTGTAAACATTCGGCTTCAGGACATTCGGAGCCTCGTCTCCGACACCAAGGCTGCAGTTTGCGCCGATCGTGGTGTCCTCCGAGATGATGGCCTTTTCAATCTTCGTGCCGGCTCCGACTTTCGTATTATTCATGATGATGGAGTCGCGGACTTCACAGCCTTCCTCGATTGTGACGCCCGACCCGATAACAGAATTGACGACATGTCCGGCGATCTCACAGCCGTCGCCGATGATGCTCTTCTCCACATAGGCGGTCGAGGCGATGTACTGCGGCGGAAGGATATCTGCCTTCGTATAAATCTTCCAGAACTCTTCGTACAGATTCAGAACCGGGATGATGTCAATGAGCTCCATGTTCGCTTCCCAGTAGGAAGAGAGCGTGCCGACATCCTTCCAGTAGCCGTTGTACTCATAGGCGAAGATTCTCTTGTTTTCCTTCATGCATTCCGGAATGACATGCTTTCCGAAATCGCAGTTCGGAACGTCCTTCATGCGGATCAGCATATCCTTCAGGACACTCCAGTTGAAGATGTAGATGCCCATCGAAGCCAGATTGCTGTGAGGAACTTCCGGCTTCTCCTCAAAATCGGTCATCCGGTTGTTCTTGTCCGTGACGATGATTCCGAACCGTTTTGCCTCTTCCATCGGCACCGGCATCGCTGCAATCGTCACGTCTGCGTTGTTGGCCTTGTGGAAGTCGAGCATGATCTTGTAGTCCATCTTGTAGACCTGGTCGCCGCCAAGGATCAGCACATAATCAGGATTGTACTGTTCCATGTATTCCATGTTCTGGTAAATGGCATTCGCCGTGCCGGTATACCACTCGCTGTTCTCTTTCCTTTCATAAGGAGGGAGAACGCTCACACCGCCGACGTTGCGGTCCAGATCCCACGGAATACCAATTCCGATGTGCGTATTCAGGCGGAGCGGCTGGTACTGTGTCAGGACGCCGACTGTATCAACACCTGAATTGATGCAGTTGGAAAGTGGAAAATCAATGATGCGATACTTTCCGCCGAACGCTACAGCCGGCTTGGCCGCTTTTGAAGTAAGCACACCCAGTCTGCTGCCCTGACCACCAGCCAACAGCATGGCAATCATTTCCTTCTTAATCATACGAATCTCCTCATACTTCCGATATCTTGGTACGACTTTTAGTACAGTCATTATAACACGTTGACCGGATGACTTGAACAGATAATTCTTGAGAATCTGAACGCCGGTCTGGCGGCTGTCCCGCACCAGTGCCGCTTCTTGCGCATTTCAGCAGAAAAGATATATAATGAGCCCGGTTAAAGTTACGTTTATCCGGAGGTTTTATGGAAGATATAGATTTTACACATCCGATACACATCCATTTCATCGGAATCGGCGGCATCAGCATGAGCGGACTGGCCCATATCCTTCTTGACAAGGGATTTGTCATCAGCGGATCTGACCGCGCGCCGTCACCTCTCACGCAGAAGCTCGAGAAGATGGGATGCCGCATTCACTATCCGCAGGCGGCGGAAAATATTGAACCCGGAACGGATCTCATCGTCTACACGGCGGCGATCCACCCGGACAACCCGGAATTCAAGGCAGCTCTTGCCTCCGGCATTCCGATGGCGACCCGCGCCGAGCTTCTCGGCTCCATGATGAAGCAGTACCGCTATTCCATCAATGTGGCCGGCACGCATGGCAAGACAACCACGACTTCCATGGTTTCCGAGATCCTGATGGCAGCCGGCGCGGATCCGACGCTTTCCATCGGTGGTATTCTCGACTCCATCGGCAGCAACGTCCGGGTCGGAAAGTCGGACATCTTCGTCGCCGAGGCCTGCGAGTACACCAACAGCTTTCTGTCGTTCTTCCCGACCACGTCCATCATTCTGAATGTGCGCCCGGATCATCTGGATTTCTTCAAGAATCTGGACAATATCCGCGCGTCGTTCCGGGAATTTGCCAGACGTCTGCCGGATGACGGAAATCTGATCATCAATACGGACATCGAGAACTGGACCTATTTCACCGAAGGCCTGAAATGTCATGTCATCACGTTCGGCTCTGACCCGGCCGTGAGCGACTACAGCGCGAAGGATATCACCTTCGGACACGACGGCTGCTGCTCCTACACCCTTCTGTACAAAGGAAAGCCCGGCACCCGGATTTCCCTGCGCGTCCCGGGAAGCCACAATGTCCTGAATTCGCTCGCCGCCATCGCCGCCGTCCGCCAGATGAACATTTCTGATGAAGCCATTCAGAAAGGCATCTCAAACTTCACCGGCGCCGAGCGCCGCTTCCAGCACAAAGGTGTCTATCACGGCGCACACGTCATCGACGACTACGCGCATCATCCGGACGAAATCAAGGCGACGCTCGACACAGCCGCCCATGTTCCGCACCGGGAGATCTGGCTTGTCTTCCAGCCTCATCTCTATTCCCGGACGAAGCTTCTGATGGACCAGTTCGCCGACGTCATGGCAAATGGTGCCGACCACGTCATCCTCGCGAAGATCTATGCCGCCAGAGAAACCGACAATCTGGGCATCTCTTCCCAGACGCTGGCCGATGCTGTCAACGCGCGCGGCGGCGATGCCCGCTACATCGACACCTTTGAAGGTATCGAAAAATTTTTATCCGAATTGCCTTTAGACAATGACTTGTTGATAACTATGGGCGCCGGAAACGTATACCAGATCGGAGATGCGCTGCTCTCCGGGACGAAGTAATTCCGGTTTTCCACATTTTCCACATCCCGCGGCCGGACAAGTATCCACCGCGGGTCTTTTTTTATCCACAAAACGGGGAAAAATATACCCCCATATATGCGGACTTTGCGGGAGATTTCCACTTTTTCCACGCTTTCCACATTTTCAGGCGGAAAGCAGAGGCTGTTTGCACACAAGGCACCGGCCCGCTATACTTAAGAATGCACAAACCGTTTTCACCAGGGAGTCTTACAAGTTGAATACTATTGCTATCTCCGGAAAAGGGCTGGCCGACGCCACCGTTGTTCCGGATTCTTTTCTTACTGATTACATGCCGCAGGCAAACGGAGAATTTGTCAAGGTGTATCTGCTGATCCTGATGGAGTCGCAGAAAGGGCATCTTGTGACAAGCTGCCGTCTGGCGGATCTGCTGAATGCCCCGGAGTCCGACGTGACACGCGCGCTTCAGTATTGGAAGAAGCAGGGGCTGCTTGCCTTCGGCAAGCCGGACAGCTCCGCTGAAAACAGCGCATCCTCTCCGGAGGCTGCGCAGGCAGACAGCGAGACAGAAATTTCTGAGAATGCCGGGACTGATCCGGCCTCTGCAGATGACGCCGCCCGTTCGGAGTCCTCTGAGCGCGCGCCGCAGCAGCTCGACCCCAACGACAGCCGCCGGCAGGTTGTTTCCCGTGATTTTGTGCTCACGGATGACCAGGGCAGCGAGGGCGTCATCCGGGTCAGCCAGACCAGGAAGCCTGAGAATGTCACAAAGGAACAGCTGGCGGCCAGGATGAACGACCCGGAATTTGCCGCGCTCATCAAGATTGCCCAGAGTCTGCTGAAGACCAATCTGAAGAATGATGACGTGGACCATCTCATCTATTTTTACGACGGGCTGCATTTTCCGACGGATATGATCGAATATCTCATCGCCCTTTCCATCGACGAGCGGGGGAAGAAGGATTTCCGGTACATGCAGAAAATCGCCGAGAGATGGTACAGTCAGGGAATCCGCACGGCGCGGGATGCCCGCGAGGACACGGAGCAGCACAGCCGGACCGTCCACACGGTGTTTCATGAGTTCGGACTGGACCGGAAGGCGACGCCGACGGATATGAAATACATCGAGAAATGGAAGAAGACATTCCGGATGTCCGACGATCTGATCGCCGAGGCCTGCAGCCGGACGATCCGTCGGATCCAGAAGCCGTCTTTTGATTATGCGAACCGGATTCTGGAGAAGTGGTACAAGGAAGGCGTCTGCGATCAGAAGACGCTCGCCCTCTCCGATGAAACGCACCGCCTGGAGTCTGCCGAAGAGGCAAAGCAGAATGCGGCCAGTGCAGGTCTTGCGGCGGCAGCAGGACAGGCCTCAAAGCCTTCTTCATCCATCGCGGGCTTTACCCAGCGCACGGATGATCTTGATGCCCTGGCCATCCAGCTTCAGCTCGAGAGCAGCCGGTAACAGCTGAGAAAGGAGAAATTCGCCATGTCACTTATCAGCCGGCTGACACCTTCTCAGCGCGCCAGTCTGCAGCGGGAATATGACCAGATCCGGATGCGGGATCTGGACGAGCAGGACCGGCGGCGGGCCTGGGCAAAGGAACAGTGTCCGCAGCTTTTAGAGATCCGCTCTCAGATTGCCGCCATCAGTTCACAGGCCGCGCGTGACCGGATTCTGAACAAAACGCAGGAAGGCCCCGATTACAGCGAGCGCATCGGCGAGCTGGTAGAGCGGCAGCAGATGTATCTGGACAATCTGGATGTCCCGAGAGATTTTCTGGACCCGGTCTTTGAATGCCCGAAATGTCACGACACCGGATTTCTCCCGGACGGACAGCCCTGTTCCTGCTATATCAGCAAGGCCGTCCGGCTTGTCTACGGCAGCATGAACAACCGCAATCTGGACCCGGACGCCTCGTTTGCTTCCTTTTCCCTCGACTGGTATTCAACAGAGCCGGGGCCGGACGGGCAGTCGCCGCGCACCAAGGCAGAAACGGTCCTGAAGCAGGCCAAAGACTTTGCCGCCAGAATCGGCGCCGGACACGGGTATGCCAACATGCTTCTCTACGGGAACCCGGGGACCGGAAAGACATTTCTCACGAACTGCATCGTCAGCGAGCTGCTGCAAAGCAACATCAACGTCATCTATTTTTCCGCCGTGGATCTTTTCGAGGCGCTCTCCTACACCAGCCGTCAGAAGCAGAACGCGGAAAGCGTGCAGGACGCGGCATTTGTCACGGAGTGCGACCTGCTGGTGATCGATGACCTGGGGACGGAGATGACCAATGCCTTCACGCGCTCGATTCTGTTTGACGTGATCAACACACGGCTGAATCTGCACAAAAGCACGCTGATTTCGACCAATCTGCCGCCTTCGGGGCTGCGGACACTGTACACCGAGCGGATTTCCTCCCGGATCATGGGCAATTACCACGTCTGGCAGCTCACCGGCGAAGACATCCGGATTCTGAAGCTCAAGAAGGCGGGAGCAGCCGCCGCGCCGCGCACAGACGGCATTTCTTCTTGACGGCGCGAAAATTTCTTATTATAGTAAGTTCGGATTTTGGCCAGATTTGCGGAGATTTCCGCACCTGCCTCACATAAAAAGGAGAACAAAAATGCCCAGAGACGAGAAGCACACCAATTCGATTCCTTACGGAAAGCTGGGAATTATTCCAACCGTATCCTGCATGCCGCTCGGCCGCAAGGTTGATGCATACCTGGTACAGTGGCGTCAGCAGAGAGATGCCGCCCACACTAATTCCCTGGCCTTCGACGGCTACAAGAAGGATACCTATATCCTGAGCGCTTCTACGCCCCGCTTCGGTTCCGGCGAGGGCAAGGGCATCATCAACGAATCCGTCCGCGGCTATGATCTGTTCATCATGGTGGACGTTCTCAACCACAGCATCACCTACAAGCTCAACGGCATGGTGAATCACATGTCTCCGGATGACCACTATGCGGATCTCAAGCGTGTCATTCAGGCCGTCGGCGGCAAGGCGCGCCGCATCAACGTGATCATGCCGTTCCTCTACGAGAGCCGTCAGCACAGAAGAACCCAGCGCGAGTCTCTTGACTGCGCCTTCATGCTGCAGGAGCTGACCAACATGGGCGTCGACAACATCATCACATTTGACGCTCACGATCCGCGCGTGCAGAACGCGATCCCGCTCAAGGGCTTCGAGACGGTTTCCTGCAGCTACCAGTTCATCAAGTATCTGCTTCTGAACGTGGATGATCTGCACATTGATGCACAGCACATGATGGTCATCAGCCCGGATGAAGGCGGCATGAACCGCGCCGTGTACTTCGCCAATGTGCTCGGACTTGACATGGGCATGTTCTACAAGCGCAGAGATTACACGAAGATCGTCGACGGCCGCAACCCGATCGTCGCCCACGAGTTCCTGGGTTCTTCCGTGGAAGGCAAGGATGTCATCATCATCGATGATATGATCTCCTCCGGCGAGTCCATGCTGGATGTGGCGAGAGAGCTGAAGGAGCGCAAGGCAAGAAGAGTCTTCGCAGCGACGACATTTGGTCTTTTCACGAGCGGCTTCTACAAGTTCGACAAGGCCTACGAGGACGGCATCATCGACCGCATTCTCACGACCAATCTGATCTATCAGCCGGATGAGCTGCTTCAGAAGCCGTGGTACATCAACGTCGACATGAGCAAGTACATCGCCCTGATCATTGATACGCTGAACCACGATTCCTCCATCAGCAATCTTCTCTCCCCGGTGGAAAGAATTCAGAACCGCGTGAAGAAGTACAACAAAGAGCACTACGGAAAGTAACAGCCTTTTCATCTGACAAGGCAAGGGGCTGTTGCAATTCCATTTATTAATGGAGTGGCAACGGCCTCTCTTTTTTGA
>OMUP01000071.1 GCA_900314255.1 uncultured Lachnospiraceae bacterium
CTGCCGGAAGAGTGCACGCCGGTTTACTCTATGGCAAATTTTCCCTTTCTCCTTAATACCTCGAGCTCCCTCTGCGACTTTCTTGTAGAAAGTCGCAGGGGGAGCTCAATCTTCCGGCAAAGATTCCTGTTACCGTGCGCAGTATGAGAAGTTATGCCAGATCCTGTGGCAGAGAATCGATATATATTAAAAAGCAGCGTATTGACAGCCTATGAAGGCACCGATCCTGTTTCTTAATTTAATAAACACGGATCTCAAAAATCCTTGCTGTATGACTGCCATTGGTAGTATGCACTTCAATCCGGATTTCATCCGCTTTAACAGAAGGGAACTCCACGATATTCAGCCTCTGATGATTTCCTTCCACCTGTTTTCTGCCTATCTCCCGGCCACATAAATTCAATACTACATCATAGTCCCTTACCAGCCATTCCGGGATGCCGCGCTTTTCTTTTTCAATAAATGCTTTCGAAACAGAAATGCAGATTTCCTCTGAAAGATTCGGGTCAAATGTCAACCGCACCTGATGAATTTGTTGCGGCTTGGCGAGCTTTAAATCGATCCAGTCGCCGGCATCCTTCAGCTCTTCCGACTGCCATTCATTGCTGCCGCCTTCATCCGGCCTGGTCTTCCCGTTAAGTACCAGGGCTGCTTCAAATCCCTTTTGTTCGCTGCCCGCGCTTACGACCGCATTTCTTGCCAGATCCTTATCATCATGATTCGTAACGCCGGGAATATAGCAGTCATTTTTTAACAATTCCTGCTGAAGTCCATCCATATTCTCCCAGCCGAATTTCCACGGATCAAGGCACCTCTTCGCTGCCATCGCTGCCGCTGTGCCCACAGCCTGGCCGCCAACAGCGCAGGTTCCCATGACGCGGGTAGACCCCATGGCCAGCTTGGAGCATCCGATATCCCGTCCCGCCATCATCAGGTTCTCAATATTTGACGAGCAGTAACTTCCGTACGGAATCGTATAGAGTCCCGGAAAGCTTCGGACTTTGGATGGAATCTGTCCGACAGCCATGAATCCGGCCGCGGTATGTTCATCCATCGGCCACCCGCCATACGCAACCGCGTCCGGAAATCTCCTGTTAGCCAGGATATCCTGTTCTGTTAACATTTCTTTGCCGGTAAGCCGCCGGCTTTCCCGCCAGCCCGCAACGGCACCGACCCAGGTCAGCTTATAGTTTGCGGCACCATGGTCACCGTGATTTTTGATATGGTCCCAGACACCGTATACGATCCGGTACAATTCCCAGCGGATGTCTTCCGATTGCCGGATGATATCGTCCCAGTCTCCTCCGATTTCGATCCACCAGTATCCTGATTTTACATCATATTTTTCGACAAGCTGGTCGGAATGGTCCGTATAGTCCTCTCCCGGTTTAAGCACAACGACATCATCCGCATCGTGATAGACCACCGTATTGCCGTGATACCGATACTTGAACATATGCTCATCCGGGTAGCTGTACGCCCAGGACGGGCGGACGAACTTCACCGGATGGCCTGTGTCTTCCGCAACAAAATAGATTGTGTTGCCCATGGTATCACCATCCGGACGATCTGGGGCGTCTTTTTCCCCGAACGTCCCCTTGCCTTCCCGTCCGATGCTATACTCGGCGCCGGCAAAATATCCGAGTGTGCCATTTCCCGTAGCATCAATATAAACTTTTGCAGAGAATTCATACCGGATTTCTGTAGACATCTGATAACAGCTGATCGATTGGATCCTTTTCCCGTCGGAATGAACCATGTCCATCGTCGTATTCATATAACTGTCAAGATTGTCCGTCGTTTTTACCGCGTTCCAGAGAACCCCGTCCCAAATGGAATATACATAATCGTCATTCAGATATTTGTTTTCAAGCTGCAGCTCCATGAGAATACCGGTCTCTGCGGCATTCACACCGCGCATCTATCGGAAAAAAGTAAATACGAGCGTTATGTTTTTTATTTCACGCCGCAGTTCTTTTACGCTTTTGGGGCTGACCTCCTGCTGCTCTCGAAAATGAAAACAGCCTGCCTGGAAATTCTCCCGGAAGCACAGGGCATGTTTTATTATTATCTAAACAAAATCCAATATATTTCAGAAACAAGAACAGACGAAATGGTTCTGGCCATGAATGCCTGCATCCTGCAGTTCTTCGTCCTGCTCAGCGAAAAAGGAAGGCAGAATTCGAAAAGCGTCTATCACTTGCCGCAGAACATCGTCCAAATCAAATCGTATATCGACGACAACCTGCAGACAATTTCCACAGTGGGAGAGATTTCCGCCCACTTTCACTACAGCCGCGAGTACCTATCGCGCCTGTTCCGCCAGTATTACAATATCAATATCTCGGAGTATATAACCCGCCAGAAGATTTCAGCCGCAAAAAAAGCACTGGAAAGCGGCAGCCGCGTGACCGAAGCATTTCAGCTTTCCGGATATCATACGATGTCGTCTTTCATCAGTGCTTTCAAGAAATTTGTGAACATGACGCCTTCCGAATACCGGAAGCGTATTTCTGACACTTGAATGCAGATGCAGCCAACCTAAATCTTCTGATTTCGTGCAGAATTTATAGATTCCACTTGTCAATAAGTTCCGGCACCTTGGCAAGAGAAGGCACAACCGCACGGGTAAGATGTTTCAAAAGATCCGGACGGATTGCTATCGTATCGGGAACATGGACTACACTGCATCCCGCTGCCGCGCCCGCTTTAATCCCATTGATGCTGTCTTCCAGGACAAGGCAGTCTTTAGGGTTTACCCCCGCTTTTTTGGCTGCCAGCAGGAAAATATCGGGTGCCGGCTTCCCGTGGACAACCTGGTCGCCATATACAACGTCTGCCAGATATCTCCAGGCGCCGATATCCTTTAATATTTTTTCCGCAGTGGCGCGTTCTGTCGATGTGGCAACCACCGCTGAAATGGAATTCTTTTGAAGATAATCCAACAGTTCAAACAAGCCCGGCTTGGCCGGCACGCCTTCTTTTTGCTGCAGCTGCTTTACGAACTGCGTTTTTAGTCCGAGTGTATGCCCATATTCCAGTTTCCCGCCAAAATATTTGTTAAACATCTCGACACAAGAACTCTTTGTGGATCCCTTAAAATCATTCAAGAGCCATTCCGGCATTTCCATGCCCTGCTCATGACAGGCAAACTTCCACCCCTGGTCAGACTGGCGCTCCGTATCTACCATCAGGCCGTCCATATCAAAAAGAACTGCTTTAATCACATTGATGTCCTGTTATGGTTCCTGCACGTCGATGAGGACTTTCATTGTCTTTTCTCTGTTGGCATCAATGTACTGATATGCCGCGAGATAGTCTCTAAACGCGAAGTGGCGGCTCATCAGCGGTTCCAGCTTTACCGCGCCGGAATCAACAAATGAAATCGCATCGAGATAATCCTCGTGACGGTACATCATACTCGTGTTCAAATCCAGCTCTGAGTCATTGAGCTTTGCAAGATCGACATTGGCCATTTTTCCAAATACTGCGACCAAAATAATGGTACTGCCTTTGCGTGCATTCCGGATCGCATTATTCATCGTGATGTCATTTCCTGCGCAGTCATAAATCACATCCGCTTTGTCCTTGCCGAATGCTTCCACCAGATCCGATCCAAAATCTGTCTTAGCCGTGTTATACGCAAAATCCGCTCCGACGGACTGCGCAAGTTTCAGGCGATAATCGGAAATATCGGTGACCATGACCTGCGAAGCCCCGAGCGCTTTCACGGATTGGACGAGCAAAGTACCGATTGGACCGCATCCGTTTATGCACACCTTTGCCCCTCGGATAGCCGGAAATCTCTTCGCGGCGTGCACCGTCACAGCGAGCGGCTCGATTAAAGCCCCCTGATCAAATGTCATACTGTCAGGAAGCCGTGTGACCTTTGATGCGTCAACCGCAAAAAGTTCACTGGCCATGCCGGTCGTCTGGAATCCCATTACTTTCAGGCTCTCGCACAAATTATAGTGTCCGTGCGTACAGGGATAACAATGACCGCAGTATACCTGCGGTTCAATCGTCACTTTCTGTCCAATCTTCCACCCTGTGACACCTTCACCGAGCCCGACAATCACGCCGCTTACTTCATGTCCCTGTGTCACCGGATAACCTGTATAAGGATGTGTCCCGTGGTAGACATGAATATCGCTTCCGCAGATTCCGATCCGGATAATTTTCACAAGTACTTCCCCTTTTCCCGGAGAAGGATCCAGGGTCTCCCTGAAGATGATCTTTCCCGGTTCTGTCATTACTTCCTGCAGCATGAAATACCTCCTAAATCTTTATTAAAACGTTTTATCTAAGTATTTAGATAATAGAACGGTTCAAAGACCGTGTCAAGATTTCTGTGGGGGATTTGCTCATCTTGTCAATTCTTCTGTATTTCCTTATAATAAATAACTAACGCAGTCAGTAATAAAAGGATGCGGCATATGACGGATATAAGCAATTCAAATGACATAAAGCATGAGAAAAGGCAGCAGATTTTCCGCTGTATTCTTAAAGAAAAAAGTACATCCCGCCAGGACATCGCACACGAGCTTCATATAAGCATGCCCACGGCTCTTCAGTACATTACGGAATTGCAGAACCGGAATTTTATCCGGGAAGACGGCTTATTCCGCTCGACAGGAGGCCGCAAAGCCGGCCGGCTCACTATCGCTTCCGACACCGCATACTTTATCGGTGCTGACATCACAAAAGGGCACATCAGTTATGTACTCACAAATCTGGCAGGAGAACTCGTCTCTCACGAACGTATCCCCCTGCCCTATCAGAATATGCCTGAATATTACCAACAATTTCAAAAGAAACTGCTGGAGTTTATCGGAAAAAATAAAGTGCCAAAAGAAAAAATTTCCGGTGTCGGTTTTGCGATTCCGGGAATTCTTGACGCCGCCTGCACAACCATACTCGATTCACACGTTCTAGGTTTAAAAAACCTGTCCGTCCTGCCTTTTGCGGAAGGAACGTCCTGCCCTGTCCTGTTTCTAAATGACGCAAACGCAGCCGCTGTCGCCGAAATGCACGCCACAGAAGCCACGGACAAGCCCCGTGATTTTGTGTATCTGTCACTCAGCAACAGCATCGGCGGGGCAGTTTTTGTGGATGGTCATCTGTACCGGGGTACGAACCAGCGCTCCGGGGAGTTCGGCCATATGCGCATTGTCCCAGGCGGGAAGAAATGCTATTGCGGCCAGCGGGGCTGCCTGGACGCCTACTGCTCTGCGCTCACCCTGTCTCCGGAAGGAAAGCACCTGGAGCGCTTTTTCAGCAAGCTGCAAAAAAAAGATAAAACAGCCACACGCCAGTGGGATATGTATCTCAAAATGCTTTCCCTTGCCATCATTAACATCCGGATGGCGTATGACTGCCCGATCATACTTGGCGGCTATGTCGGCAACTTCATCGAACCCTATATGCCACAGCTCTGTCAGATCGTCTCCGGGATGGATCCATTCGAAGCGGACAGCTTTTCCTACCTGCATGCCTGCCATTACCAGCTGGAGGCAAGCGCTTTCGGCGCCTCGCTGGCCATACTGGATTCCTTTATTGACAAATATGTGTGATCAAAGCTCTCACAGCCCCAGCAGCATCCTTCTTAACAGATAATAGATCCGTTCGTATCCGGCGTCGTTGGGATGCAGGCCGTCGGGGTTGTAGCGCGCCTTGAGCTCCGGGATGTTCGGGTTCATGCCGCTTGTGCGGTACAAATCCAGAACCGGCAGGCTGTAGTACGCGGCCACTTCCTGGATGATATTAACGTAATCTTCCAAAGTGCCCACCGTGCGCACACCGAGCTCGTTGTAGACACGGTTCTCGTTCTCCCGGTGCAGCGGCGTCATGACGATGATCGGGCGGTCCGGATATTTCACGATCAGCGCGTGGTACAGATTGTGCAGCGCGCCGTAAAACGTGTCGTCCGTGCGATCGCTAAAATCCCCGATCGCCGCGTCCCCGTGGCCATAATCGTTGGTTCCGCCGAAAACCGTGATCACATCCGCGTCCGGATCCATGTCCGCCACGCGGGAGCCGAAGTACTGATCCCACTTCGCGTGTTCCGGCGGCATCGGGACCTGCTGCCGGGCGATTCTCGTCCCGCCGATCCCGTAGCCCCTGGCAATAACCCCGTCGCGCGCCTCCAGAAGCTTCCAGTATACATGGTCGATGCTTGACGCGCCATGTCCTTCCGTGATGCTGTCGCCGAGAAAATTAATCTTCGTCCCCTTAAGCTCCATGACAAATGGTCTCCTCCCGCCATAATCAATATCTGCCTGAAACTATACCACGGTGAAACGCCTGTGGGCGGATTTCTTTGGAATCTGGCGCTTTCTGAAAGATTTCAGCCATTTGACAGGGCCGCATGTGATCATTTGTCATGAAGAGAGCGCCCGTTTGTTTCGATCACACGCTTGTACCACGCGCAGCTCTTTTTGCGGTAACGCGCGAGGCTTCCGCTGCCGTCGTCATTGCGGTCGACATAGATGAAGCCGTAGCGCTTGGACATCTGCGCCGTCGACGCACTGACAAGGTCGATCGGAGCCCAGGACGTGTAACCCATAACCGGAACGCCGTCTTCGATGGCCTCTTCGACCTGCAGCAGATGCTCTTTCATATACGAGATCCGGTAGTCATCTTCCACCGTCATGCCGTCCGGTCCGCCAGGTATGAGTGTATCCTTGGCGCCAAGGCCATTTTCCACGATGAAAAGCGGCTTCTGATAACGGTCCCAGAAGTCATTGAGTGTGTAGCGCAGTCCCTGTGGATCGATCTGCCAGCCCCACTCCGAAGACTTCAGATACGGGTTTGGCACACCGCCGAGCAGATTGCCCTCTCCGCGAGTGTTCTTTGCCGGGTCTGCCGTCGCGCAGACGCTGACATAATACGAGAACGAGATGAAGTCCACCGTGTTCTCCTGCAGAAGCTTTTCATCGCCCGGCTCCGGCGTGATCTGGATCTGGTGTTCTCTCATGTACCGCTTCATGTATCCCGGATATCTGCCGCGCGCGTGGATCTCCAGGAACATTTCGTTTTTATGGTTTTCTTTCATGGCGGCGATCACGTCGTCCGGACTGCAGGTCAGCGGATAGACCGGCATGGAAAGAACCATGCAGCCGACCTTGATTTCCGGATCGATTTCGTGCGCGATTTTCGTTGCCAGGGCGCTCGCCGCCATCTCGTTGTGGATCGCCTGGTAGAGATCCGAGAGAGACAGCTGATCCTTCGGCGTGCTGATACCGCCGCTGGTAAACGGCGTCTCCAGAATCGAGTTGACTTCGTTGAATGTCAGAAAAAAATGTACCTTGCCTTTGTAGCGCTCAAACACCGTGCGCACATACCGCTCGAAAAAGCCTACCAGACGCCGGTCGGTCCAGCCGTTGTACTTTTTGGCCAGATTCAGCGGGATCTCGTAGTGCGACAGAGTGACCAGCGGCTCCATGCCAAGCTCATGACAAATGTCAAACACCTTGTCATAAAACTCAAGTCCCTTTTCATTGGGTGTTTCGTCGTCTCCGTTCGGGAAAATGCGGCTCCAGGCGATGGAAAGCCGGAACACGGTAAATCCCATCCCGGCCAGCAGCTTCAGATCTTCTTTATAACGGTGGTAAAAGTCAATTCCGATGAGCTTCAGGTTGTCCTTCGTCGGCGTTTCCGTGCGCACACCCTTTACGCCGCGCGGGGTCACGTCTTCAACCGAAAGCCCCTTTCCGTCCTCGTCATACGCTCCCTCCATCTGGTTGGCAGCCGTCGCGCCGCCCCACAGGAATCCTTTTGGAAATGCCATGCCCTCTCCTTTTTTCTGTATTGAATGACCCGTACCAATTTGCTGTTCTCATTTTACGTAAGCGCCTTATAAAACAGTGGATTGTACCTGTACCTTGAAAACTTCATAATC
>OMUP01000069.1 GCA_900314255.1 uncultured Lachnospiraceae bacterium
CCGGACAGCCATAAAAAATACATCTTTTTTGACATTGACAACACTCTGGCTGTCGGCACCCCGGGGAAACAGTATGTTCCAGACAGTGCCGTTCAGGCGATCCGGGCTCTGCGCGAGGCCGGACATTTCACAGCGATTGCAACCGGGCGCGCCCATGCCATGGCAATCGGGTACTGCCGGCAGCTCGGCTTCACAAACATGGTCAGCGACGGCGGTTACGGCATCACCCTGGACGGAAAGCTGCGCGAGATTCGCACGCTTCCTTACAGGAAATGCCTGGATGTGATCGATGAGTGTAAGGCAAAGGGAATTGCCTGGGCGGTGCAGATTGATGATTCGGACACCCGTCTGGCGCCCGATGACCGTTTTCTAAACGAAACACACGATATCTATATGAAAACCAAAACCGTTCCCGGGCTGAACGTCAGAGAGTATCCCGCCATCTACAAGATTTACATCGCCGGTCGGTACCCGGTTGAAAAGGAGATCTCGTCTCTGCAGTCGCTCCCGCACTGCCGCTATCATGATGAATATCTTTTTGTCGAGCCGGCAGACAAAGCATACGGAATCCGCAAAATGGTCAGCCTGCTCGGCGGCAGCACGAGAGATGTCATTGTCTTTGGCGACGAGCTCAATGATCTGTCCATGTTCACGGGCGAATGGCCCTGTGTCGCCATGGGCAATGCCGTACCTGAGCTCAAAGAAAAAGCGGATTTTGTCACAAAAAATGCAGCCGATGACGGCATTTTCCATGCCTGCCGCCATCTGGGGCTGATCTGACAGCCGCGCAGCTTATTGCTGCTTTTTCATAGCCCGGATCTCCTCCCGCGTGTCCTGTGAGATCGTCCGGGACTCGATGATCTTCTGCAGTGTTTTCTGCCGCACTTCCGGGTCCAGCCTGTTCTGGCGGAGAACCGGCATGACTTCATCCGGAAAATGCAGATAGCACTCCGCCATGGCCCAGGCCACCGCCATTTTGGCGTAATATTGTTTCGCATTGATCTGCTCCAGCGCCTTTACCGTGCGGGAAAGCCATATTTCATCAATATAGTAGTCAAGCAGGATCACCGCGGCAAAACGCTGTTCAAATTCCTTCTCCGAGACAAAAAAGGGCTGTAAAAAGGAAAAGACGCGCTCTTTCTCGGATTTCACGAATTTCAGCCCGGTGCAGAAACTGTCGCAGACCGACCAGTTGTCGATCTTCGGCACAAATTCTCTTATCAGTTCCAGGCGTTCCTCTGCCGGACAGCTCACACAACCGATCATTATGCCCTGAAGCATGATTTCTTCAAATGTGTCGTCCGAAAGCTGGCGAAGGTTTTCCCGCCAGTCTGAACGGGCCAGCTGCTTTGCCATTTTGCGAAGTTCGGGGAGACGCACGCCAAGGATGGAGTTCACTCCGGGAAGCAGGCCGGCTGAGAATTTCCTGTATTTTTCATCTGCGCGTTTCTCCAGTTCGGCTCGAATCTGTGTTTTATCCATGGCTGACTCCTTCTTCTCTCACGCCGTGTACCTTTGTTCCAGCTGCAGCAGAAATTTCTTTGCCTCGATACCGGCGGCGTATCCCGTAAGACTTCCGTCGGCGCCGATGACACGGTGACAGGGGATGACTATCAGAATCGGATTGCAGTGATTGGCCATGCCGACAGCACGTGAGGCTTTTTTGTTTCCTGCCATTTCCGCCAGCTCGCCGTACGTACGCGTCTGTCCGTAAGGGATATCGCGAAGATGATTCCACACGTTTTTCTGGAAATCTGTTCCTTCCGGACTCACCGGCAGGTCAAAGGCCTGTCTCTTTCCGGCAAAATACTCGGTGAGCTGTGCTGCGCAGTCTTTCACCAGTTCGCCCGAGGCGTCCCCGGACAGGATCCGGTCTGCCGGGATCTGTCCCGCCTGTGCTCCTGCATCGGAAGACTCCCGTCCTGTCTGTTCCACCCCAAGAATGGCATCCTGCGAAGCGATAATTCTTAAAGGCCCGATCGGCGTGTCCATAACGCTTCGGCTGATGTTGTCTGCAAAAATCTGCCGGTACCTCGCCGGCGTCATTCCTGTCTGTCTGCGGAAGTGATCATAGAATTCCGACAGATTTTCGTACCCGGCCATGCCGGCCGCATCCGGAATCGCAGCGCCGTTCTGCAGCATCTGTCTCGCCGCTGCGATTCTCACCTGGATCAGATATTCTGACGGCGTGATGTCATACTGTTCCTTAAACACCTGTGCGAGGTGTTTCCGGCTCACGCCCATCTCCTTCATATCTCTGCCAAGCTTCACCCGGTCACTGAAATGCCGTTCCAGCAGTTCCTTTGTTCTCTCCGAGAGCTCCTGAGCCGGATCAAACGCAATCAGATCCGGGCGGCAGCGTTTGCAGGGCCGGAAGCCTGCCTCTTCCGCTTCTTCCTTTGTCCTGAAAAAAACTACATTTTCTCTTTTCGGGAGTTTTGATTTGCAGGACGGCCGGCAGTAAATGCCGGTTGTTTTCACTCCGTAGTAAAACTTACCGTCACAGGAGGCATCACAGTCTCTGACTGCCTCCCACATTTTATCATCGTTCATCTGCCGGCTCCTCTGTTCACCTGAATCATCCGTAAACTTAGTTTTTCTTTTGCCTTTCATTAATAACTTTACCATGCCAGTCTCTCATTTTCTTCCAGAAAAGGCGGATTCAATTTTTACTGTAAAAAATAAGGACAGCAGCTGAAAAACCGCCGTCCATTGCATTCGTTAATACATCCGTTTCTTATATCATTCTCCGACCGCCTTGCGGATGAAGTCTGCCATCTTGTCAAACGGGATGACATCCATCTTGTAGTAAAGATCCGTGTGAACAGCTCCCGGGATGATCATCAGCTCTTTGTTATCTGCATACTTGCTGTCCCTGGTCATCGCCGCATAGGCGTCTTTTGAAAAATACAGCGAATGCGCCTTCTCGCCATGGATCATCAGCACCGGCAGGCCGCCTGCCAGTTTGTACTCCCCGCTGCGATAGTCTTCTGTGCGCTGCTTGTTCAGCGCCACTTTCTTTGCATGGCGCTGTTCCTCGCTGGCCTCGGCATCATAATAGCCATTTGTAATCTGGCGGGACATGTCATACATCGTGGACGTGATCGTCGCCTTGATTCTCGTATCCGCAATTGTCGCCGCAAGCGCCATGCCACCCCATCCGCAGATACCGATAATGCTGATCTTGTCCGGATCGACGTTGTCCTGCACAGAGAGAAAATCAACCGCCGCGCTGAAATCTTCCGTATTGATGTCCGGAGAAGCGATATTCCGGGGCTGTCCGCCGCTCTCCCCGGTAAATGACGGATCAAAAGCGACGGTCAGGAATCCTCTCTCTGCCATGGCCTGCGCATACCGGCCGGAAGCCATTTCCTTCACCATGCCGAACGCACCGCACACGGCGATCGCCGGAAGTTTTCCCGCCTCGCCATTCGGAGTATACAGATCGGCCGCCAGCGTAATGCCGTAACGATTATGAAAAGTCACCTTTTTCTGATCAACCTTGTCACTCTTCTCAAATGTCTTATGCCAGCGCATTATGACTTACCTCAATGAATGGCGTGACCGAACAGAATCTGAGGAATTTGAAGATCAGAAGCATATCTACTTTATACTTTTTGATATTGCCGAGCAGCACAAAGACTTTTTCCTTCTTTTACGCGATGCTGATCTTCTGTATTTGCTGCAGGATGAATTTTTCAGAAACTTCGGACCGACTGATGAAGATGACGAAATTGCTGCCTACTCCAAGGCATTCTTCACCTACAGCACCTATGGATTCCTCGAGACATGGATTCGAAGAGGCATGAAACGGACAGCCAAGGAAATGGAGAAGATGTTTAATAACAGAAATTAATATGATGAAGGTGATTCAACCTATTCAGTATGCAGAAGTCAGTACCACCAGCTCCGCTGGTGGTTTGTTATAGCCCCTCCGGGGCTTCGT
>OMUP01000084.1 GCA_900314255.1 uncultured Lachnospiraceae bacterium
GGAACCCGGTACCTTTCCACGTTCCGATAGTTCTATCTGTACATACGCGCCTTTATGTGAACTTCCATGATAATTAACCCTCAAGTGAAAATGGAGGAGTTGAATCCTTTAAAAATAGCGTAAAAATGCGGCTTTGAGCGATGCCAGACTTGAGTTTTCTGGGTAGTTGAGGTACAATAAATGAGGATTAATTAACCCTCAATCAAGGAGACCGATATGTACCTGAACTGCCGGGTAAGAGTGCCGGAAGCACATGGAAAGCTGACAACCAAGCGAATCAAAAATACGCCTTATATTTATTTCGAATACGCCAGGGAGTATGACCGGAAGAAAAAGTATAACAGCGCCAAAAGAGTCTGCATCGGGAAAGCATGCGAAGACCAGACGGGGATGATGATCCCCAATACAAATTTCCTGCGGTATTTTCCAGAAGCGGGACTGCCGGAAGAAGCAGGGGAATCTGAACGCAGCAGCTGTCTTCGTGTCGGAGCTTATTTTGTCATCCGAAAAGTGATGGATGGATATTTCCTTGACCGTACCATCGCAAAGATCATCGGGAAAGACGCCGGACTGTTCCTGGATCTGGCGGTCTACTCGATTCTGACAGAAGGGAACGCGGCCCAGTATTATCCGGATTACGCTTACAATCATCCTCTCCTGACAGAGAACATGAAGATTTACAGCGATTCTAAAATCTCGGACTTTCTGAATCAGGATATGACAGATAAGAGAATCGGGTTTTTGAATGAGTGGAACCGGAAGCGGGACCATCGCGAGAAAATTTATATTTCTTATGATTCAACGAATAAAAACTGTCAGGCCGGAGATGTAGAGCTGGCAGAAATGGGCCATGCCAAGGATGACGAGAGCAAGCCGGTGATCAATTATTCCATAGCGTATGACCGGAATAATGAGGAACCGTTGTTTTATGAAGCGTATCCGGGCAGCGTCGTCGATATATCCCAGCTGCAGTTCATGCTGGACAAGGCAAAAGCATACGGATATCAGCATGTAGGATTTATTCTTGACCGTGGATACTTCGGCAAGGGAAATATCCACTTCATGGACAGGAATGGATACGACTTTGTCATCATGGTCAAAGGGATGAAGAGGCTTGTCCGGGAAGTGATTCTTTCCGTCATCGGAACGTTTGAACAGGGAAGAGAAAACAGCATACGAAGCTTTAAGGTTAACGGGATAACGGTGCCGCATCAGCTGTATCCGTCGGATGAGAAACAGCGTTATTTTCATATCTTTTACAGCGATCGAAAGCATACATTGGAACGGGAAAAATTTGAAGAAAAGATCGACCGGATGGCCAGGCAGCTGAAAGCCTGGAGAGGCGAACAGGTCAGGCCGACCGGGGAATACAAAAAGTATTTCGATCTCATTTACTATCATGAGGGAAAAGACGACGAATCCTTTATGGGAGCGAGAGAGCTTACGGATGTCATTAATCAGGAGATCCGGCTGTGCGGATACTTCGCCATCATCACTTCGGAGAAGATGACGGCTGAGGAAGCTCTGACGCTCTACAAGAGCAGGGATGGATCTGAAAAGCTGTTCAGAGGAGATAAGTCTTTCCTCGGAGACAGGGCGGAGCGGGTATACGGCAATGAATCAGTCGATACCAAGATTTTCATCGAGTTCGTGGCACTGATCCTGAGAAACAGGATTTATACATGTCTGAAGAAGGAAATGCAGAAGAAAGATCAGAAACAGAATTTCATGACAGTTCCGGCGGCACTGGGGGAGCTGGAAAAAATAGAAATGATCAGGGGCGCGGATAATGAGTATCGTCTGGATCATGCAGTAACAGCCACGCAAAAAGCGATACTGGCGGCATTTGATATGACGGCGCAGGACATCAAACGTATGTCAAGAGATCTTGGAGTTGAGCTGGCCCGAATTGAGCAGGAACAGGCAGAAAAGAAAGCCGCGCAGGCATCGCAGATATCGGAATAATAATGGAGGGCATTTCACTATGGCGAGAAGAAAGATCACTTTGGATGAAAAGATTGAGAATGCGCAGGAGACTGTCTTCAAAACCAAGGATAAATATGATGCTGCCGTCGCAGAACTGAACAAACTTTTGAAAAAGAAAAAGGAACTGGATAGCCAGAAGCTTGTCAAAGCTTTTGAAAACAGTTCCAAAACCCTGGATGAGGTCATCGCATTTCTGGAAGGCAAAGCGGATTCAGATGAAGAGGAATAGTTCAGTCAGAGACAGGATTTGATGGATTGAGGGTTAAAAAATACTGGAAGTTCACACTTTAGGTTCCCACTATAGTCCTGTCGGCTTGCCTGTGCCTGTAACACAGCATG
>OMUP01000066.1 GCA_900314255.1 uncultured Lachnospiraceae bacterium
GGATTTCATCGGCGCGCTTGTAATTCTTCGCCTTGCGGGCTTCCTGCCGCTCCTCGATCAGCTTCTCAATATCCTCGTCAAGCAGCTCCTCTTTGATCTCCGCATTGATTCCCAGCACGCCGGTCAGCTTCATGATCTGTTCTTTAAGAGCCGTGACAAATGCCTTCGTGCTACCCTCATCTGCATTCATGTTCGAGAAGCGCACCAGTTCAAAGACAGCTGTGATCGCATCGGCGGTGTTGAAATCGTCGTCCATCGCCGTCTCGAAATCTTCCGTGAACTTCTTTGCGGCCTGCAGCTTTTCTTCCTCGGCCGGTGTGAGCGGCGCATCGGACGCATTTGCCATGAGCTCGTTCAGGTGGGTCACAGCGGTGCGGATGCGGTCAAGGCCGACTTTGGCGGATTCCATCAGCTCCTGGCTGAAGTTGATCGGGCTGCGGTACTGGGCAGAGAGCATGAAGAAGCGCAGGGCCTGCAGGTCATAGCGCCTGCTGATGTCCCGTACCGTGAAGAAGTTGCCCAGCGACTTGCTCATCTTCTTGTTGTTGATGTTCAGGAATGCGTTGTGCATCCAGTAATGCGCGAACGGAACGCCGTTGGCCGCCTCGGACTGCGCGATTTCGTTCTCGTGATGCGGGAAGACGAGGTCCTCGCCGCCCGCGTGGATGTCGATCGTGTTGCCGAGATACCGTCTGGCCATGACAGAGCACTCGATGTGCCAGCCCGGTCTTCCTTCACTCCACGGGCTCTCCCAGAACGGCTCGCCTTCCTTCTTCGGCTTCCATAGCACGAAGTCCAGCGGATCTTCCTTCTCACCGGCTCCGTCGACTTTCAGCGCGTGCTTTTCGTCGCGGTGTCCCGGCTCGAGGTCGTCGATGTTCTTGTGGGACAGCTTGCCGTAGCCTGGAAAACTTCTGGTGCGGTAGTAAACCGTGCCATTTTTCACGTAGGCATGTCCGGTGTCGATGAGCGTCTGGATCATGTCAATCATGCCGGAAATTTCCTGCGTCGCGCGCGGGTTCTTTGTCGCCGGCTCGATATTCATGCCGGCCATGTCTTTTTTGCACTCGGCAATATAATGCTCGGAAATTTCGGAGGCCGGCTTGTCCTCGAGAATCGCCTCTTTGATGATCTTGTCGTCGACATCCGTGAAGTTGGAGACGTAGTCGACCTGATAGCCTTTGTACTCAAAGTAGCGGCGCACCGTGTCGAAAACGATCATCGGGCGCGCGTTGCCGATGTGGATCAGATTGTATACAGTCGGGCCGCAGACATACATCTTGACCTTTCCCGGTTCAATCGGAACAAACGTCTCTTTCTGTCTGGTCAGTGTATTGTAGATCTTCATTTTTTCTCCTCTTCCGGCGCGCTGCCGGCCCTCTCCGCTTGTTCTTTTCTCTGTTTCAGGCGCTCCTGTGCCTTCTCCATATCCTGACTGCCGATGACGATATTGTCAAGACAGTACAGGCGGTTCTTGAGTCTGGCATTCTCCCGGCGCAGATTGTCGATCTCGGACATAACCGGATCCGGAAGATCGGACTGGTTCAGATCGTCCGGGTTGACATGAGCACTGACAACCACGCGCCCCGGCACACCCACGACCGTGGAATTGCCCGGCACGTCATGCAGCACGACCGAGCCGGCGCCGATTTTCACGTTGTCGCCGATCGTGATGGAGCCGAGCACTTTCGCCCCCGCGCCCACGAGCACGTGAGACCCAAGTGTCGGATGGCGCTTGCCCTGCTCTTTTCCGGTTCCGCCGAGGGTCACGCCCTGGTACAGAATCACGTCGTCGCCGATGATGGCTGTCTCACCGATCACCACGCCGTGGCCGTGATCGATGAAAAAGTCCTTGCCGATCTTAGCTCCCGGATGGATCTCGATCTCCGTCTTGCGGGCCGCCTTCTGCGACAGCTTTCTTGCCTTGTAGAACTCGCCTTTTTCGTATAATTTGTGCGCCTTCCTGTACCAGTACACAGCCCAGAAGCTCGGGTACAGCAGCACTTCTCTGTCTTCCTTGATTGCCGGGTCCTTCGCGCGGACCAGCGGAATCTGGCTTTTGTAGTACCTTCGAAACGAAGGTGAGAGCATATATAAAAATCGGAACATGATCGTTTTCCCTTACCCTGTGTAAAATGTGCCGGCAGTCACCACTTCAGCGCTCTGCCGTGCCTTTTCCGCTCACTGCACTTACTGCGCGCGGTGCGGACAGGCAGCACATCCGCCAGCAGAATCCCCCGGGGAATACAGATCATCGACAGAACTCAGCGCACACACAGCCTGCGCGGCGATCCCCTCGCCGCTGCCCGTAAAGCCGAGCCCCTCCTCCGTCGTCGCTTTGACATTGACCTGCTCCGGATCAATGCCGAGCGTCTTCGCAAAATTTGCCTTCATCTGGTCGATATAGGGGCGCATCTTCGGCTTCTGCGCGATAATTGTGCAGTCGACATTGTCGACGATGAAGCCCTTTTCCTGCAGCATATCCCGCACAGCCGCCAGCAGCTTTAGGCTGTCAGCCCCCTCATACTTCGGGTCATTGTCCGGGAAATGCAGGCCGATGTCGCCCAGCGCCGCCGCTCCCAGCAGCGCGTCCATCAGCGCATGCGTCAGCACATCCGCATCCGAATGCCCGAGCAGCCCGTATTCATACGGAATCTCCACTCCGCCGATGATCAGCTTCCGGCCTTCCACCAGCCTGTGGACATCATATCCGGTTCCGACACGCATGGGCATCTCCTCCCTCATCTCATGGCAGATGTTCCGCCACTCTCCGTCATTCCATGGCAAATGGCATCCATCCGGCCGCCACTTATCTCAATCATAACCGTTATTATAGCAAAGCGCTAGGAAATAAAAAAGCACACGAAAGAAGTTTCCGTGTGTTTATAGCCGTATCATGTCAGCCTGGCAGTGCAGACCGCGGCTGGATGCACCCAGATCCTCGGAATCAGACCATAATGGGTGCATGTCAGGTCGAAATCAGCCTGCCATGCACCCGCACAAAGAAATATCTTCCTTTATGTCACGCGTAAACCTGAATACTTTTAAGAAACACTTCATCTCTTGCTGCTGTGATTTTCACGACGAGTTCGTCCACCTGCGACCAGACGACCGTCCTCGTGAGCGGATTCTGGTTGGCAAAGGGGTCGACGAGCTGGCAGATCTTGCGATTTCCGACTGTCGTGCCCTGATAGAACGGATACGAGCGGCCGCTTTCTGACGCTGCCGAGATCTGGAAGCTTTCGATCCTCTGGCCGTGCGTCAGATCCTCCTCCAGAATGACATAGCGGATGGCTTTGCCTTTCTCCTGCAACCGGATATGATACTCCGGCTGTGTCGGATAGCCGCCGGCTGCTTTTGTGATTTCTCCGGCCGCCGGCGTGCCGAACTGCTCGTCAAGAAAAGCCTTGAATTCCTGCAGTCTCTTCACATCCCGCACATCAATCAGACCGTCCCGGTCGGGCGGAAGATTGAGATTCAGGCAGGCATTTCCGCCGACAGATCCGAGATAAATACGGAACAGTTCCTGGATGCTCTTCGGTTCCTCTTCCTTGTGCCAGAACCAGCCCTTCCGGATCGATGTGTTGATTTCCGACGGCACGAAGGCAAGTCCCTTCGAGTACAGAATCTGGCTCAGCGACCCGATCTGCTGGTTGGTGTTGTAGATAAATGACAGCGAGCCGTCATTTGCCATGGGGCCGGGGCCGGTCTGGACGGCAGCGTATCTGCAGAGTTCTGACGGCACGACGGACCACTCGGAGGCGCGCGGGTCGCCTGATTCATTGCCGCACCAGCGCACATCGGGGCCGAAGTCGTTGAAAATCACGGCGCCGGGCTGAAGCTCGCGGATCAGGCGGATGTAGCGCGGGAAGTCATATTTCTGCTTCTTTCCGTTCGGACCTTCCCCGCACGCGTTGTCAAACCAGACGCAGAAGATGTCGCCGTACTGCGTGAGCAGTTCGGTCAGCTGGCTGCAGAAGTAGTCGTTGTACGCGTCCGTCCCGTAAAGTGCGCTGTTGCGGTCCCACGGCGAGAGGTAAAATCCGAACCGGATGCCGCCCCGCCGGCAGGCGTCGGCCGCCTCGCGCACGATGTCGCGGTGGAACGGCGAGTACATCACGCTGTGCCTTGTGTATTTCGTGTCCCAGAGGCAGAATCCGTCGTGATGCTTGGCGACCAGCACCATGCCCTTCATTCCGGCATCTTTGATCGCCTGCACCCACTGATCGCAGTCCAGCTTCACCGGGTTGAAAATCTCTTCCTTTTCGCTCCCGGTGCCCCACTCCCGGTCGGTAAATGTATTCATCCCGAAATGGATGAACGCATAGCCTGCCGTATCAAACCAGCTGAGCTGGCGTGCAGTCGGGACGACGTGTGCGGCGTCCTTCAGAAAATCTCTCATATAACCTCTTATTTTTTCAGTCCGATCTTGAAATGCTTTTCAAACGGCGTATATGCGTTGAAAAAGACAGTAAAACTATAGTCATTTCTTTCCTCACCGGAATAATGCCCGGCAAATGCATGTTCCCCGAATCCCGGTCCGATTTCAAAATCCTGCTCAGGCGTTTTGACTGTCAGCATGCTGTCCCTGAGAACCATGGATTCACCCGGCTTTGCCTGAATGAATATGTGTTCATTTGCCAGGAAGGCATCGCCCGGTACGCAGATGAAAAGACGAAGCGGCATTCCCTTAAGACCTTCTGTCTTCAGGGTAAAGTCAAGACCATCCTCTTCTTCTTCAACTGTCAATGTCGTTCGGATCGTATCGGGATGGATTTTCTTTCTTCTGGTATTGTCCATCTTCCACCAGTCTGTCGTTCCCTGATACTCACCAAACGGCTGATAATACCATGACTCAAACGTCTCCGAAAGCACACAGCCGTGATCCGTCACCTGCATCGTGTCCGGAATGAAATAGCGTTTCTCGCAAACTGCCTCACCAATCTTCAGATAGAACTGAGCCGTGCCAGATTTAAAGAAAAGGAACGATGATTTATCCTTGATGGCAGTGTAGGTGTAATTTTTACTCTGCATCCGAAGAACGCCAGCCGAATGGAAATCCTTACGGTACTCTGCTGGAAAACCACAGTGCGTGAACGTATGCTGCCGCATATCATCGTAAAGCATCAGATACGCTCCGCCTTCCGGCGCCAGATCGCCACGCGCAAGATTATCCTCCAGAATCTGATGAGCCGCCGCATCAAGTTCCGGATCTGCTGTCCTGCAGGCTGCAAACAAATACTGCATGAAATACTTGTCCAGATACTCGAGCTTTCCCTTGTCCTGTCTTGTCGAGTTCTGCGTAAAAATCGTGTGATCCGGGTCCAGATAATACAGCATCATCTTCAGATTCCGTACAACATCATTCAGGAACTGGTCATCTCCTGTCTCCAGATACAGCGACAGCAGCGCATTATTGACCACGGCATTGTAATTTCCGGTCGACCTCTCGGCATACATGCCGTCTTCATCAATGTCAATCCGCTCAGCCAGATACTCCTGCGCCCTTTTTTTCAAACTCATGGCAAATTCCGGTTCATCCGCAAATAAATTCGCGGACTGCATCAGAGCTGCGCTGATCGCCCAGCGGTGATTCGGTGTATGGAAGCCGCCATCCCGGATGCCTTCTGCTGCTTTGTGAAGCAGAGTCTTGTACTTTTTCAGGAGAACCGGCGTCTCCGCCCTTCCAGCACCGTATTTCTTTACCAGACGGAAGCCAAGAATCAACGGCTGAAAGCAGAATGACGTATCAGCCGCAGACTGGAAATTGCACACCGGATAATCATACGTGCCGTTGTCATTCTGTGTTCTGGCAGCAAAATCAAGTGCCAGCTGAACCGCACCAAGCACTTCCTTGCTGTGATAATAGCGGCTCTTCTCACAATAATAAGCCGAAAGTGCATCCGCGACGATAAAAATTGTCGACTTTGGATTCAGGATCGCCTGACGCATTCCGCCATATTGCAGATCCTGCTTGTCAAGCACCTGGGTGCGCATAAAATCGGCTGTCAGCTTTTCGGCAGTATTCAGAAAATGATTTAAATATTGTTTCATTCTGACCCTCTTTCAAAAAATAATGAGGCACAATCATGAAAATCTAAAAGATTTACACATTGTGCCTCATCTCAGAACATTTTACAGCTTATCCTCGGTATCAGACCGAAT